>JAGQVC010000188.1 GCA_020438185.1 Bacteroidota bacterium | reverse complement strand
TCATTTGTGCAGGAAATGTTCTCGGGCATTCGTGTGGTAAAAGCATATAACCGCGAAACCTATGTACGCGATGTCTTCGAAAAGGAGGCATTTGCTTACAAAGACCGGAACATCGATTTGGTGCGCACCAACGCCTTGTTCTTTCCTCTCATCATTTTACTTATCGGCCTCAGCACCCTCATTACGGTGTATGTTGGCGGAACCAAAGTGTTTTCAGGCGAAATTACCACAGGTACAATTGCCGAGTTTATTGTTTATGTTGGCATGCTCACCTGGCCGGTGGCCTCTATTGGCTGGGTAACTTCAATCGTTCAGCGCGCAGCTGCTTCACAAACCAGAATCAACGAATTCCTCAACCGCAAACCGGGCATCCTCAATCCCGACAATAGTCCCGCAACGATACAAGGTGGTATAGAGTTCAAAAATGTCAGCTTCACTTATCCCGATAGTGGCGTTGAAGCGCTCAGGAACGTTAGTTTTGATCTGCAAACGGGTAAATCGCTGGCCATTGTTGGTCGCACCGGTTCCGGTAAATCAACTATTGCATCAATCATTTGCAGGCTTTACGATGTAGGTTCCGGCTCTGTGCTTATCGATGGAAAGGAAATCCGTAAAACCAATCTCAATGCGCTTAGAAGCTCAATTGGTTATGTGCCTCAGGAAGTCTTTTTGTTTTCAGAAACTATCGGGAACAACATCGCCTTTGGTTTAAAGAATGCTAAATCTGACTCACAGCTGAATGAAAAAGTTCGCGAAGCTGCTGCTGATGCCGATATTCTTGATTCTATTCTTTCATTTCCGAATGGTTTCGAAACCAGGGTAGGGGAGAGAGGTCTCACCCTGTCGGGTGGACAAAAACAGCGTATTTCAATTGCGCGCGCTCTGATCAGGGAGCCGCAGATATTAATTCTCGACGATTGTTTGAGCGCCGTGGATACCCAAACAGAAGAAAAAATCCTGCGAAGCATTCGCAAACACATGGAGAACCGGACAACCGTAATTATTTCGCATCGGATTTCTTCGGTAATGCACTGCGACGAAATTCTTGTTCTGGATCATGGAGTAGTTGCAGAATCGGGCACCCACCAAACATTGCTAAGCCAAAACGGCATTTATGCCGAAATGTATAACAAGCAATTGCTGGAAGAGGAAAAAACCGCTGATTAATTTTTGGGCCTCAGCCCTTTTTCGATAGGCTTTTTTTGATTTCCTTCATTCTTTCCTTCGTTTCGGGCATCTATGTTTTGGAGATAATTGAAGCGTCCTTTTTTCCAGTTAAACGCGTCAACTGTAAAATCAGGTGCCATAAATGCCGCATCACCGCTAACTGCGGCTTCAATCGGCGATAAGTGGTCGAATAGAATGCCTCCACCCTGTTTGTCGAAGCGCAGACTAAACGATGCGCCCTCACGGTAATAAAAGAGTACCCTTTTTTGTGTTCTTTTCCCCGAAAAAAGAGGCGCGCCAAATACCGGTTCACCATTTTTTGTGAAGCTTAATACATCAATAACTTTTCCTGTTGTGTATGAATCTGCCGCGTCGTAGCCAAGTAACACGTAGTAAGTACTTTTCCGGTGTCTGAACTTTTTAACCTGATAATAAAGTACACCATACCAGTCGCCCCTCAGGAGCCGCTGCTGTTCAGGTTTTGATATCTGACTTTTAACATCATTAAGTTCATGGCTGCGTTTTTCCTTGTCAACCAAAAAACCATGGTTAGCCACTTTACCACTTTGCAAAGGCACATTCCAGGTAATTAGTAAAAATTCATTGTCATCTGGCCTAACGGCCGATACAGACCTGACAGAATCAAATTCAACACGGAAAATTTCTCCGGATTGGGTAAGGCTGTCAAGGTATTTCTGCAGATGTAAACCTGCTGCAATTCTGGAATCTTCAGATTTCGATTCCAGCATCTCTTTGCCAATGGCTTCAAGCTTTTCGGCAGCCGACTGGGCGCGCAGTTCTATAAACAGAAACAAAAGTAATAAACAACTAAACAGCGTTTTTACCATTCACTCCGAACGTTGAAACCAGCTAGATTTAGTATACGTGCCTAAAATTTTTCCTTTTAGCGTATGCCCTTCGAATGGGTTGTTTATACCAAGACTTTTCAAGGAATTGCGGTTGATTTTGCATTCGGTTGACGGGTCAATAAGCACAAAATCAGCAGTTTCTCCCATTGAAACAGTTCGCTTTTTTAGCCCAAGTAATTCTCTTGGTTTTTGGCTCATCACCCTGACAAGGGTAGAAATTTGCTCCTTACCCAATGCGGTAAGCCCTGCCTGAAGTAATGTTTCAATTCCAGCCATGCCATAAGAAGCATACGCAAACTCAACGTCTTTTTTCTCAATCGTAAATGGACTGTGGTCTGACGAAACCACATCAATTGTTCCACTCATCACGCCCTTAACCAGGGCATCTCTGTCGGTTTTCCCGCGAAGCGGAGGCCATACTTTATATACCGAATCAAACCCGTTTAAATCTTCATCGCAAAAAATGAGATGATGTACATATGTACTGCACGTTACCGGGATTCCGGCCGCTTTGGCTTCGGCAATTTGTATAACGGAACCCTCGCATGAAATACCTGCGATGTGAATAGGATGACCATGGTACCGGGCAAGTCCTATAAGTTTATTTACTGCGGTTTCTTCGGCAAGCGAAGGTGTCCCTTTCATTCCAAGTTGCACAGAAACTTCACTTTCGTGCATCACACCACCCATACGAAGTCCGCTGTCTTCGGGATGAAACATTAAAAGACCTCCCGAAATGCCATTATACTGCATCGAAAGGTGAAGCATAAGACTGTGATCTGCAGGTAGTTTATTATCTGTAAAAGCCAGGGCTCCGCCCAAATACATATCGCGAAGCTCTGTCAGCGTTTTACCTTCCCCTTTTCTGGAAATATATCCTGCGAAGCAGAAACCCGGGGCAAAGGCTGATGCAATTTTTTGCTTGTATTCAATCTGACCGCGGTTATCGGTTGCCGGATGAGCAGAAGGCATAATGAGCGCGCCTGTTACACCTCCATTTAATGCGGCAGCTGCAAGGCTTTCAAAGGTCTCGTTTTCTTCTTCTCCGGGTTCTCCGCAGTTAACCTGAAAATCAAAAATCCCGGGTATAATAAAGGCACTTTCTGCATTAAACTCCAAATCGCCTTCCTGCACAGTAAGCTTTTCGCCAATGCGTGAAAACTGACCATTGCTAATGTGAATATCAACCTGCCGGTTGAAAAATTCCGATTCCGGATCGCTAACAATCGCGTTACGGATTAACATGCCAGGTGCTTGATTCATTTGAGTCGGATCAGCAAGGTTTCGAGTGCCAGAAAAACAAGAGCAAGAATAATAAAAAGCTTCCAGAATTGCTTTCCCTGGTCGGCAAGTAATATCCCCGAAGGAAGTTCCGCACCTGAACCATCGCTTATTTTAACATTGTTGAGACCGGCTTTTTGAGTCGCTTCTGCAATCTCTTCGGCAGTCATAACAGCAGGATCCGATTCCAGCCTGTTGTAATTGAATGAAATAACTCCGAGCAAACTATCGCCCTGCATGATTTTGTAATTTCCGGCCTCAGATACGCTGTTTCGGGTATATATAGCCAGCTTACCATCCAGAACCCTTTGCTCGGGAATAGTCTCAAATGAATTGTCGGCCGTTTTAATTTTTACGGGATTGTCGGGATTTAAAATGGCCTGGCTAAGTTCAATTACAGCATCTTCGCCCGGATAGTAATACAATCGCTGCTGCGGAATACTGTATAGAGCAATCTTGTAGAACACGGGAATAAACAAGGCGTGCCTTCCGAAATTGCTTATCTCAGGGTTGAGCGAAGCAGCCGAAAAATAAACCCTGCCTTTTCCGTTCGTGTATGATGCAAGAAATGGATCCCCGTTTTGCAGGCGCATAATCACATCCTCCGTTCCGCCACTTGCCCTGAAAGGAATTGAACGGGTCACCTGAGGCAAATCAAGTTGTTCCTGTTTGCGTTCAAAAACATCATCAAACAATGGATGCTGTTCATTAATGGATGAAACTTTCTGCGGCTGTCGGGATTCAGCACCAAAACTAACTTTGCCGGATAAAACAGAGCCCGAAAGAGCATTAAGTGATTCGCTTCCTTTATCAGGATCCGGCAAAACCACCAAAGACCCTCCGTTTGATACAAACTTTCCCAATTCCAAAGAAAGTCCTGAGGATATTTCATTGGGTTCTTCAAGAATTATAAGGTTTTGAGCAGGAAACACAGAGTAATCAATCTGGTTTTCAGGCACTGAGTTTAGTTCAAAAATGGCCTGGCTTCCATAGAGTTTTTCGAGATATGTTCTGTCGCTTGCTCCTTTAATAATCAGCACCT
>JAGQVC010000187.1 GCA_020438185.1 Bacteroidota bacterium | reverse complement strand
ATTTTCATCAAAGCGGAGCTTGTGACCAAATTCACTCATCCAACCCGTTTGACGGGCAGGATTACCAATAACAAGTGCGTATGCAGGAACCTTTTTGGTAACCACTGCTCCGGCACCAATAAAAGCGAATTCGCCGATATCGTGTCCGCAAACAATTGTAGCATTGGCCCCAATCGAAGCACCTCTACCAACGTGGGTTCTCATGTATTGATCTCGTCTTATCACCGCACTGCGGGGATTGATAACATTGGTAAAAACCATGGATGGACCGAGAAACACATCGTCGTCGCAAACCACGCCGGTATAAATGGAAACATTGTTCTGAACCTTGACATTATTGCCCAGAACAACGCCCGGCGACACAACCACATTCTGTCCCAGATTGCAGTTTTTACCTATGCTGCAGTCGGGCATCACATGCGTGAAATGCCAGATTTTGGTTCCTTCACCAATGTGACAGCCTTCATCAACAACAGCTGTCGGGTGCACGAAATAATTTTGGTTTTCCATGATCAGACAGATGTAAAGCTACGTGGTGTAATTTCCCATTCGGGCAGCGATTTGAAATACTCCCAGGTTTTCTTCATGCCCTCTGATCTGGGCACTTTAGGCTCCCAGCCAAGAATTTCCTTCGCTCTGGTAATATCAGGCTGACGTTGTTTAGGATCATCCTGTGGCAAAGGTTTGTAAACTATCTTCTGATCGGTTCCGGTAAGCTTTATAATTTCTTCAGCAAAATCACCGATACTGATTTCATCAGGATTACCAATGTTTACAGGAAACTGGTAATCGCTCAAAAGCAAACGGTAAATTCCCTCAATCAAATCATCCACATAGCAGAATGAGCGTGTTTGAGAACCGTCACCAAATACTGTAATATCCTCACCACGAAGAGCTTGTCCCATAAATGCAGGTAAGGCACGGCCGTCGTTGAGTCGCATTCTGGGTCCGTAAGTATTGAAAATACGCACTATTCGGGTTTCGAGCCCGTGAAACGTATGGTAGGCCATGGTGATGGCCTCCTGAAAACGCTTTGCTTCGTCATAAACTCCGCGCGGACCAATCGGATTCACATTTCCCCAGTAATCCTCATTTTGTGGATGCACAGTGGGGTCACCGTACACCTCCGAAGTAGAGGCGATTAGCATGCGGGCTTTTTTAACACGCGCAAGTCCCAGCAAATTGTGGGTGCCCAGCGAGCCTACCTTTAGAGTTTGTATGGGTATTTTTAAGTAATCAATCGGACTGGCGGGAGATGCAAAGTGCAGTATATAATCCAGTTCGCCCGGCACGAAAACAAATTTCGAAACATCGTGGTGATAAAATTCAAAATTTTCGTGGCTGAAAAGATGCTCAATATTCTGGAGGGAGCCTGTAATCAGATTATCCATGCCCACCACGCGGCAACCTTCTTTAATAAAGCGATCGCACAAGTGTGAGCCAAGAAAACCTGCTGCACCGGTAATGAGTACGCGCTTGTTGGAAATGTCTGTCATGATTTCGATTTTCTGATGGCCTTACGGCCGATGCTGTAATAAGCGAAGCCCAGTTTCTTCATCTGGTCAACCGTGTATAGGTTTCTTCCGTCAAAAATGGTTTTTGAACCAATTCCGGATGCCATCAGGTTGAAATCAGGATTTCTGAAAACAGACCATTCGGTGCAGATAATAAGCGCGTCGCAATTTTGGAGGGCTTCGTACTGGCTTTTTGCGAATGTCACTTTTTTACCCAGCTTCTTAACGTTATCCATAGCTTCCGGATCGTAGGCCGTTACAGTTGCGCCTGCTTCAATCAAGGCATCAATAATATAGAGTGCGGGAGCTTCTCTAATGTCGTCGGTATCGGGTTTAAATGCCAAACCCCAGATAGCGAAATGTTTCCCCTTTAAATCGCCCTGATAATGCGACTTAATTTTGGGTACCATAATCGATTTTTGGGTTTCATTCACTTCCATCACCGCATCCAGAATCTGGAAATCGTATTTAACTTCACCTGCCGACTTTACCAGCGCCTTCACATCTTTTGGAAAGCAGCTTCCACCATAACCAATTCCCGGAAACAGGAATCGTTTTCCGATTCTTTCATCCGAACCAATTCCGATTCGCACCATGTCAACATCGGCTCCGAGCAATTCACACAGGTTGGCGATTTCGTTCATGAACGAAATTTTGGTCGCCAGAAATGAGTTTGCAGCGTACTTGGTTAATTCGGCTGAACGCTCATCCATAAAGATAATCGGGTTGCCCTGACGCACAAAAGGAAGATAAAGCTCCTCCATAATCTTTTTAGCGCGGCTGGAAGAAGTTCCAATGACAACACGGTCCGGCTTCATAAAATCCTCAACAGCAAAACCTTCGCGAAGAAACTCCGGGTTAGAAACTACATCGAATTCACCTTTCGCATTGGCTGCCAGTGCTTTATGCACTTTTTCGGCTGTGCCGACAGGAACGGTACTTTTATCTATAACAACCTTATATGACTCATTTATCATGTGGCCAAGCTGACCGGCAACTCCCAAAATGTAGGATAAGTCAGCCGATCCGTCTTCACCCGGAGGGGTTGGCAATGCAAGAAAAATCAGTTCCGATTGCTCAACTGCTTCAGCGAGGTCGGTTGTAAAATGCAGTCTGCCCTGCTTCAGGTTGCGCTCAAACAGCACATCAAGCTGAGGTTCGTAAATCGTAACACTACCTTTCTTCAGCTTGTTGATCTTATTTTCGTCAATATCGACGCAGATCACGTTGTTTCCGGTTTCGGCCAGGCAGGTACCGGTAACCAGTCCCACGTAGCCTGTTCCTACAACAGCGATTTTTTTCATGTATCAGGAATTTAAAAAAGCTTTAACAGTTTGAATGATATGCTGCAGTTGATCCTCCTGCATTTCGGTATGCATAGGAAGCGAAATCACTTCCCGGCAAAGTTGTTCTGTAACAGGGAAATCGCCTGCATTGTAGCGAGGATCGGTGTAAGCCTTCTGCATGTGCAGAGGTACCGGGTAATAAACCATTGCGGGTACTCCGTTGGCCTCAAGATATTCTTTCAGCGCATCGCGCGATATTCCCTTGCAAAGCATGGTATATTGGTGAAAAACGTGACTTGAATTGGGTGAGCGGAAAGGAACCACAAGCTTTCCTGAATTACCAAAGGCTTCATCGTAGGCATCGGCCAAACGGCGTCTGGCTGCAGAATACTGATCCAAATGCCTTAATTTAATACGTAGTATAGCTGCCTGAATAGTATCGAGACGCGAATTAACGCCAATTGAATCGTGATAATACCTTACACGCTGGCCATGATTAGCTATAACACGCATGCTTGCTGCATACTCATCATTATTGGTAAATAGCGCTCCGCCATCACCATAGCATCCCAGATTTTTGGATGGGAAAAATGACGTTGCGCCAATAGAACCCATTGTTCCGGCGAAAGCCGAACTGCCATCGCTAAACGTGTATTTCGAGCCAATTGCCTGAGCTGTATCCTCAATAACATGAAGATTGTGCTTTTTAGCAAGAGCCATCAAGGGTTCCATATCCGAACACTGTCCGAATAAATGCACCGGTACAATTGCAACTGTTTTATCGGTAATCGCGGCTTCAACAGCTTCAACATTCAGATTAAAAGTGTCGGGATGCACATCCACGAGCACAGGTTTTAATCCAAGCAAGGCAATAACCTCGGCTGTTGCCACATAAGTAAAACTAGCGGTAATAACCTCGTCTCCCGGTTTAAATCCAAGTGCCATCATGGCAATTTGAAGCGCATCAGTTCCGTTTGCGCAGGGTATCACGTGTTTAACCCCGAGATAATTTTGAAGTTCATTTGCGAAAGCTCCAACCTCAGGTCCATTGATGAATGCCGTGTTATCGATGACATCCTGAATGGCCCGGTCAACCTCGCTTTTGATGCGGTTGTACTGAGCTTTCAGATCAACCATTTGAATCTTATTCATGCGCCAAAAAAGTTGCGCGAAGATACATATTTTGATGCCGGATTATGCATCAAATCCGAAAAGATGCGCAATAGCAACAACACCAGCTATTACAAGGCTTTCAACTTAATTCCTATAAAAGAATTCCAACAATCTCTTCTTATCTAAACCGAATCATTCAGCTAACTCAGGCTGGCGACTTCAATTCAAATATCTTTGCAGCATGAAGCAACTCCGGATTTTTGGACTTCTCATGAGTCTCATTCTTCTGAAACCCGCACCGATACAGGCGCAGGTTAATGTTCAGGATTCTCTGTTAAAATTCACGATGGTTCATGTTAACGCTTCATTAAACTGGCCATTGGCAGATTTGAAGGATCGATTCGGCTTCTTTTCAGGCATCGGGCTTTCTGCAGTTCGAAAAACAAAACACGCCTGGC
>JAGQVC010000186.1 GCA_020438185.1 Bacteroidota bacterium | reverse complement strand
TACTTGAGAATCAGTGTTTTATTGCCAGCTGTACCATCCAGCAAGCTTGTAAGAAAGCCTGATTCGGATAACTGAAGCGTGTCATGCTGCGAATGAACATCAACCAGCCTGTTTCCCAGATCCCGAAGCTGAACAAGATTAACCGGTGTATCATTAATAAAAGAGCGGGATTTTCCCTGCGGGGATAATTCCCTTCTTAAAATACAGGAACCGTCATAATCAAGGTCATTATCTTTAAAAAAAGCATCCAGGTTGTAGCGGCTTACGTCAAATCTGGCTTCCAGAATGCACTTTTTCTGTTTGTCCCGCAGAGCTGCAGAATCTGCACGATCTCCCAACAGCAAGCCCAGCGCATCCAGTAAAATGGATTTACCTGAACCCGTTTCACCGGTAATTATGGTCAATCCGGGACGAAAATCCATTTCCATCTCATCAATCAGCGCATAGTTACGGATACTCAATCTCTGCAACATGCCGCAAATTTAGCGATAGATGATTCAGATTGGAAACCTGATTATTGGCATGATATGAACAGTGCTGTGAATAAGTTATTTTGCCAAAGGAAATTCGAATAATAAATGGCTGAAACGCTAAACTTGCTTTGGTAAATCTATATTTGCGCCATGCAGTACATCAGGGAGCTGATAGCCGGAGGCGAAAGTCAAATACTGGAATTTAAATTCGAATTAAATTCTGCCCGTACTATTTCACGAACCATTTCAGCATTCTCAAATACACAGGGCGGAACTTTGCTCGTTGGTGTAAAAGACAATGGTTCTATTGCCGGAATCCGGATTGATGAAGAAATTTATGTTCTCGAAGCTGCTGCAAGTATTTATTGCAAACCGGCTGTAGAATTAAAAATAAAGCAGCATACCATCGAATCAAAGCTTATTCTTGAAGTAAAAATTCCTGAAGCTGTAGTTAAACCGGTTTTAAGCGAGCACGAACCCGAATCACTCAAAGCGTTTACCCGAATCGGCGCTTCAAATCGCATGGCAAGCCCGGTTCATCTAAATTTGTGGAACTCCTCCGGATCAAATAAAAAACCATCCGAATTTTCCGAGGCACAAATGAATCTGCTTAACGTTTTTAATTTCAAAAAGTGGTTAAGCCTCAATCAGCTTTGTCGTTTAAGCAAATTGCCACGTCATGTTGTTATACAATCGCTGGCAGATTTTATCCGTTGGGAACTCATTGAATGTGAACCGGAGATTTCGGGTGGGTTTGTATTCGTTCTTAAAGAAGACAATAAGGAATAATTATGGCAATCTGGAAATTAACTCTGCTATCGCTTGGAATCCTTTCAGTTCCTTACCTGGTGCTCAAACTGGTTATTTATGTGTGCAAAAAGGACGCTGAACAGAAAAGGAATAATTAATCACCAGCTTAATACGCCAACCCTGTATTTATTGCTGGTGAGGCCAACCAGCCAGATTGAATTATCGCTGATTTGTGCAGAATAAGAAGGCACAAAAAAGAAACGGTTTTTTTTATCAGTCAAAGCGTTTTCACGGGCAAAACTTCCATCCATCCCTAATTTCGCGTGAACAATGGTTGCACGTTTCACATTATCCATTTGGTGCGCTCTCCGCTGGTCGGTTTCAGTCAGATTCTTGGGATTATCGTTAAACACAAAATGCATCGATTCTCCGTCGAACCCAAAAACATATGAAGAATAATAACCGTAATCGTTGCTGCTTTCCTGGTATTTGGGAATATCCGCTGCCCAGATTACGCTACCCTCAGAATCCATGCGTATTACAATGATATTATTGTAGTAATAGAAATAATTACAATTAATCATACCTGTCCTGAAGTCCTGATAACAAATCTGATCAATCAGGAATTGCTCGGCAACAAGCCCGAAACTGCCGTCTTTAAATTGAACAAGATGATCCATTTTAAAATCAGTTAGTTCAACTTGTCCCTTTATGCGGCTGCTTTCCAGAAAACTGGATGCAAACGAAGGATCAAAATCATTCAAAACTTTCCCTTCAATTTTTTTATCACTGCGGTTAACCCGCAGGAAAAATGTACCGGCAGCCTGACTCACACCACGGTTTGAATAAAATCCACTGCAAACAACATTGCCGGCAGAATCAATAAACATATCAATATCGGAGATAATTTTAGTGCCCAGAGTTAATTCGTAATCTTCAACATTGGTGCTGTCTCCATCAAAAGTCACGAGACTATATCTGAATGGCGGACCGTCTTTTCCTGCCGGTTCATCTTTGTCGTAGCGGATCCGGACCAATAAATAAACCCTTCCGTTTTTATCCACCGCTGTGCGGTGAATTGAAAAATTACTGCCCTTATATGGAAATTCTATTTCCCGTTCCCAAAGGCTTTCCAGCTCTTTACTGAAATACTCAAACGTAATTTTTTCATTCGAAAATTTATCAAATCGCTGCGAAAAGAATGCGAGCATGGATGAGCTATCGGCCGAAGGCACAAACTGAAGTAATTCCATGTCGCTCTTGCGATCGGCAGGAAACTGAGCTATTTTTTTTTCTTTTCCAACGGCTTCACCTTCAATACTGTAAACTCTTCCGTAAAGCTCTATTTTATCTTTTTGCCGGTTATAATAAGTAGCAAATAGAACAGGATTATCTCCCAGTCGCTCCATAACCTGATATTCCAGCGATTTATCGCCGCGGTTAGTTTCCAGAACAACTTCTTTATTAAACTGAGGTAGCAAGGTCAAATCATCAAATCGCTGAATAAATGTTTTGCTTGCCGAAAATAATTTCGTTTTCGTGCGGCTTTGCATCATCACCCCGTCCTTCCAGTTTCCGATAACAGAAAAAGCGGTACTGCTCGATGGTTTGAAAATCTCCCCGCCCCATTGAATTTTCCCTTCGTACTGAGCACGGATTCCATTCTGTACAAGGAATGTGAATATTAAAATCAGAAAAAAATACTTTTTCATGCCGGCTGGAAAGGTAATAAACAAACGCTTCATACTCGATATAAGAACGCTTTCATACGGAATCTGTTTTGAGCACACCACATTCAATCCATTAACGTTTTGGTGTTAATAGTTATGCAAGAGTTCACCTGAAGTCCTTTATTCACTGTTATAATTTTACGACAAGTCTTTTTTCATGAAATTATTAAGCATTTTACTCGCATCAGCATTAGCGGCAATGCTGGCCGCTCCTCAATATTCCGGTATTTATAAGGAAAGCTTTCCTGCCGATCCGCCTTTTTTGGGCCAGGGCAAACAATGGGTTGATTCGGTTATGAATAAATTAACTCCCGAACAACGTATAGCTCAGCTATTTATGGTTGCTGCTTATTCAAATAAAAATTCAGCGCATCAGGAAGAAATTGCTTCTTTGATTAAAAATCAGCAAATCGGTGGATTAATTTTTATGCAGGGTGGCCCGGTTCGTCAGGCCAGACTTAATAACTATTACCAGAAATTATCCAATGTTCCGCTCATGATTTCAATTGATGGTGAGTGGGGACTCTCCATGCGGCTTGATTCCACGCCCGCATATCCGAAACAAATGACTTTGGGAGCCATTCAGAATGATACGCTGATATATGAAATGGGGAGACAAATTGCATCAGAGTGCCGCAGAATGGGCATTCATGTAAATTTTGCGCCTGTGGTTGATGTGAATAATAATCCCTCAAATCCGGTTATCAATATGCGCTCATTCGGCTCAGATAAATTTAATGTTGCACGAAAAGGAATCGCATACATGGCCGGAATGCAGAGCATGAATGTACTGGCTAATGCAAAACATTTTCCCGGACACGGCGATACGGATTCGGATTCTCATAAAACACTTCCTGTTATCCGGCACAGCCGGGAAAGGCTTGATTCCATTGAATTGTATCCTTTCAGGCAATTAATCAGTTTTGGTCTGGGCTCCATGATGGTTGCGCATCTGGATGTACCGGCTCTTGATTCTGCGGCAGGCCGCCCTACTACCCTTTCTACGTACGTTGTCGACACTTTGCTTCGCAGGGAAATGGGCTTTAAAGGTTTGGTTTTTACTGATGCTTTAAATATGAAAGGTATTAGTGCTGGACTTTCCTCAAATGCCATTAATCTCGGCGCAATTCGCGCCGGAAATGATATTTTGCTTTTCGCTTCTGATGTGCCTTCAGCTATAAAGGGTATTTCTGCTGCAATTGCAAAAGGTGAATTAAAACAGGAAGAAATTGATGCGCGTTGCAGAAAAATTCTGGAAGCAAAATACTGGATGGGACTGAATAAATTTTCTCCTGTTAGCACTGCAAATCTGGTTAAGGATTTAAACAGCGAACGTGCAACACTAATGCAACGCAAATTAACCGAAGCTTCGCTCACAGTTTTGGAAAACAACAATATTATTCCGCTTAAAGGGCTCGATACTCTG
>JAGQVC010000185.1 GCA_020438185.1 Bacteroidota bacterium | reverse complement strand
GTATTTCATACGGTCCTTTGAGTATGGGAACATATACCAACTTCAACCTGATTGGTAACCCTTATCCAAGTGCACTGAATGCAGCTGCTTTTGTGGCCGCGAATCCTCAATTTGTCGGAGGTGCTCTTTATTTCTGGGATGATGATAATTCTGGTGGTAACGACTATGATCAGTCTGACTATGGTGTTTGGAACGGTATCGGATTCGTTGGTCCAAACAGTGGGGGCTCATTCTCAGGAAACATTGCCAGTGCGCAGGGATTCTTTGTAGAAACTTCCGGAACAGCCTCCGTTAACTTCAGCAACAGCATGCGTCGTGCTTCTAACTCTGAATTCTTCAACGCTGAAGTAATCGACCGTGTATGGGTTAATGTTACTACGCCTGCCGGCGGATATAACGAATTATTGATTGCCTTTAAGGCAGATGCAAATGATGGTGTTGACATGCAGTATGATGCTAAAAAGCTTCGCGGAAGCGAACTGGCTTTCTACAGCAAGATTTCATCGAATGATTATGCAATTCAGGCACTTGCTCCGCTAAATCAGGATAAAATGGTTCCTCTTGGACTGGAAGCACCTGCAGCGGGACCACAAACAATCACGTTGAAGCAGGTTGATGGTCTTGCAAATTCATCTCAGATTATCCTGGAGGATACTAAGCTGGGTACTTTCACCAATTTGAGAACGGCCAACTTCTATAATTTCAACTACGATCCGGCTTCGGATGTGAATCGCTTCAGGTTACATTTCAAACCTGCGGTTAACTTCACAACCTCTACCGAAAGTTGTGTTCAGAATGACGGAGAGTTGATCATTAGCAGTCCTTCAGCAACAGCCTGGAACTATTCTGTAAGTAATTCTGCAGGAGAAGTGATCGCTCAGGATACTGAATTTACTGGTAACGCAACTATTGGAAACCTCGCAGGAGGAGTATACTCCATCAATATGAGCAACAGTTTTGGAACTACCTTCAATCAGGTTGTTGAAATTGCCTCTGGCGAAATGGTGTCCGCTTCTATTACTGCAAGTTCAAATTCTATAGATGTAAATGACGGATTTGTGCAGTTCGCTGCTCAGGTGCAAGGTGCAAGTGATATTACATGGGACTTTGGCGACGGTTCAATTGTAACCGGAGTTATGACTCCATCGCATATTTATACAGAAGCAGGAACCTATACGGTAACCTTTATTGCTTCCAACGTGAATTGTATGGATGTAAAAACTATGGAAATCACCGTGCGTGATGTATCGACAGGCATTAATTCAGCAGGTACGCAGGTGTTCTCAATGTATCCAAACCCTGCAAGCACCGAAGCTTCTATTAGACTAAATCTGCCTGAAAGAGAGAAGCAAGTATCTGTATTTATTCTGGATGCAGCTGGTAAGCTGGTAAAATCAGTTAACTATACTCAGGTTGAAGCGAAATCGGTTCTCAAACTTGATGTGAATGATCTTGCCGCCGGAGTTTATCAGATTCTCTTGAATGGCGATAAGGTAAGTTCTTCAACCAGGCTGACAATCAGTAAATAACAATTTTGAAATAATTAAAAATCCCCGGCTTGTCCGGGGATTTTTTTTGCAACAAAAATTTATGTTTTAACGTAAAAGGCATTGGTTGTTGATAACAGAATACCAGATAGTCTGAAAGTTTGACCTAACCCGAATGACTGTTTGCTTCTGTGAAAGCGCTCTGAAAGGAGCGCTTTTATTTTATAATATCCTGTATATACTTTTCGAGAACAGTTTCTGAATCCAGGTTTAACTTCTGTTTCAGCCTGTATTTGGCTTTTCTGACGCTGGCAGGTGAGATGCCTAAAATCGCTGAAATATCTTTGTTTTCCGTCTTTATGCAGATTAGTAAAAATATTCTTTCTTCTCCCGGAGTCAGCCCAGGCACTTTCTCTGCAATTTTCTTTCTCAAGCCAGGGTATACATCCTCAAGCAATTCCGAGAAACGTAGCCAATCCTCCTGCGTTAACAAACGCAAATTTTCCAGTCCGGATATGCTTTCAGTTATTTCTCCTGAATCCAGTTGTTGATGTGGTTCATTTTCACCTTCAGACGATTCTTCAGGGTAATTTTTTATTACATCTATATTTCTGCCGATAAGATTTGATCTGAACTCTGCCAACATTCTGCGGTTGGTCTCAAGTTCCCTCATTGCCAGATTAAGACGGTCCTGTGATGCTTCATTCCTCCTCTTCGAAGCCTTAAGAATCCTCATAATTATTAACACTAATATGGAAGTAACAATAAAACCTAATAATATGAGGATTCGGTTCAGTATTCTGTTGTAATTCTGTTCTTTTTCTGATGCTTTCAGTTGTGCAGTCCGTTCGGCATTTTCATTTTCCAGCTGCATCCGGGCTACCTGCTCTTTATTTTGAGTTTTTTCAAGGCTATCTTTATAAATATGATATTGCTCAAGTGTTTCGAGCGCCTTGCCAAACTCACCTTCTTTTTTATAAATATCTGTTAAAAGCTGATTTGCAAGCTGTTGATTTATAAGCATGTATGGATTGGCAGCTCCGAGTTCAAGTGATTTATTCAGGATTATTTTCGCAGAATCAACTTTCCCCCACTTGAAATACGTTTTACCCAAGTTGTAAAAGGCGAGGCAGGCATCGTTGTTCTCCTCATTCAGTTTTAATCTGCATGTTTCATTCAAGTGTTTTACAGACTCTTCATAGCGGCCTTCCGCCATGTAAATAATCCCAATCTGATTATTTAAAAAGGCCAGATCCTGATCTGAACATCCATTGCTGCAAAGTTCCAGTGCTCTGAACGCAGCTTTTTTTGCCTGACTCAATTCGTTCCTGAAATAATACGTTTCTGCCAGAAGCTTATAAATTGCTATGGATCCTTGATAATCGGGGTGCGAATCAGCGTATTTCTTAACACTGAGAAGTAACTCAAGTCCTTTGTCCAACTGCTCGCTACGAATCAGAATGAAGGAAATCTCAACCAGAGTCTCTGCAATCCTGTTTGAATCGCCTTCTGCTTTAAACAAGTCCAAAGCTTTATTTAAGACTAGAAATGCGTTGCTTAAATCTTGTTGCTGCTCATAGCAAAGCCCCGAAAGAAAAGTAAGTCTGCCAATACCTAGGGTGTCTTGCAGCAATTTGTAAGCTGATTCGGCATATCTCCCGTAATAAATGGAAGAATCTATTTCCCAACGAATAAAATAATCGAGAGAGAGTATTTCTGAACCAAGTGCTTCGTAAAAAATATTGGTCCCCCGGTTTTTAAATATTTGCCTTCCGGTATTTAATGCAGTAGAATCGAAATTATTACTCAGAATTGCCACTGAGTCTATAATTCCGGCTGCAAGCCGAGATAAAAATTTACCGGTAAATGCTTCAGTAGAGGGAAGGTTTGAAGGATCCGAAATGATGCGGGTACTTAGTTGCTCAAGCTCGGTATTGTTGAATGAGGTTGCTTGTTCGACACCTGTTTGGTTACAAGCAGCAAACGTAATCAGCCAGACTAATTCTATCCAATAATTTGCTTTGATAATTCTCATTCAGATTGTGGTTCAGAATTTTTCAATGTACTCTTCAAGGCTTAGCTGTTCAGACAGACTAAGCTTTTTCTTTAATCTGTATTTGTTTTTACGAATACTTTCCATCGAAATTCCTAATATTTCAGACATTTCACGCGAGTCAGATTTAAGCTTCATAAGCAGGAACAGGCGTTCTTCAGCAGGCGTAAGGCCGGGATGACGCTGTCTTAATGTTATGATCATTCCGGGAAAAACCTTGTCAAAATAAATTTTGAATTTTGTCCAGTCATCCTCCGTTAGAATTTTTAACTGAAGCAAATTTGACATCTCCGGAGAACTTTCATCTAATTGTTTTAGCTGGCCGGTATCCGTTGTTTTTAATTCGGAAAGCAGTTTTTTTTCCAGATCGAAAATGATTTTATTCTTTTCCACCAGGTGATGGGTGAAGTCGTTCAGTTGTTCCCTGTTGTATTGTAATTCTCTTTGAATGAGCTTCATTTCCTCATTTTTAAGCTTATGCTCAGTTTGCAAAAGCTTTTTCATGTTTCTGTTCCGCTGATAAAAGGCAATGAGCAGAGTGAGTAGAAGAATACTAACCAAAGATAAGCTCACTACGATTATGAAGCGTCTTTCTTTCGCGTTGTGATTTTCACGCTCAATTTTTTTCAGCTTCGCTTCCTTTTCAGCATTTTCATATTTAGCATTTAGCTCAGCAGTTATTTTCAGCTTTTCAGTGGAGTAAACGTCATCTTTGAGTTTGACCAGGCTTACAAGTAATTCATTCGCCTCTTCAATTTTATTTTGATTAATAAGTATTTCGGCCAGCCTGCCGTATGTCCGGCTGAGGGCAATATCACGCAGACCGCTTTCTTCCGAGAACTGTATTACTTTCCGGAAT
>JAGQVC010000184.1 GCA_020438185.1 Bacteroidota bacterium | reverse complement strand
TAGAATGCTGCATTTGCATGTTCCCTGCCGGGTTATGGAGTGTAATACTGAAAATCTGGGTTTTACACTTTTTGCTATCGATATACCGGGATTTTTTGTTCGTCCGGGAATTTACATGGATCCGGGCTCAGGTCATGGTTATGGTGACGAAACCGAACGATGGCTTTTGTTCCAGCAGGCTGCACTCAAGTTTATCCAGTTCATTGGCGGCATCGATATTTTGCATTGTCATGATCACCATACAGGGCTTATTCCCTTTATGGTAAAACACTGTCCTGAATACCGCAGTCTGGCACAGGTACCGACCATTTTCACCATTCACAACGGGCAATACCACGGTTCGTTTACATGGGACAAAGCCGGCTTACTGCCCTGGTACGATGCCGGTGCCCGTGGATTACTGGAATGGGATCATGTCATCAATCCACTGGCTACTGGTATTAAGTGTTGCTGGCGACTTACCACTGTTTCAAATGGGTACCTGAACGAGCTTTATTTTCAGGCCAACGGCCTGGAAACCCTGCTAAGGCAGGAAGCAATGAAATCGGTTGGAATTGTAAACGGAATCGACAGCCGACTTTGGGATCCGGAAACCGATCCAATGATAGAAGCTCATCTCAAATCTGATGTCACCAAATATAAAAATGCCAACCGGGAAGCACTAAAGAAGCACTTCCAGATCCGCGATGGCGTGCCCTTGATTACATTTATTGGTCGCCTGGTATTTGAAAAAGGAGTTGATTTATTGCCTGAAGCAATCTTCAGATTTATTTCGGAAGGTGGCGAAGCCGCATTTGTGATTCTCGGTACGGGCGAGCCCGGCATTCGCGATGCTATACTCCATGTGCAGCATCATTTAAGCGGATTCGTTGACACCTCAATTCAGTACAACGAAACCTTATCGCATCAACTTTACGCAGGATCTGATTTTCTGGTTATGCCTTCACGGGTTGAACCTTGCGGCTTGAATCAACTTTATTCGTTCCGTTACGGCACCATTCCACTGGTGAGAAATACCGGAGGACTTGCTGAAACTGTTATAGACCTTTCAGAAGAAAATGGGAACGGTTTCAAATTTAACGATGCGAACTCCGAGGCAATTTCAGGCAGTTTTCATCGCGCGGCAGCGCTATACCGCGAAAAGAAAGTACTGCAAAAAATAAGACAACATATTCTTCATCTTGACTTTAGCTGGGAAAAAGCGGCGCGACATTATCTTCACGTTTATTTTTCTGTTAAACCACCTTCGGTATGAAAGGAACAATTAAAATGGTTTGCCTCATTCTTGGAGGCGGACAAGGAACGAGACTTTATCCACTTACCCACCACCGAAGCAAGCCGGCAGTGCCGATTGGAGGTAAATACCGACTTATCGACATTCCGATTTCCAATTGCATAAACAGTGGCGTTAAGCGGATGTTTGTGCTGACGCAGTTTAACTCAGCTTCGCTGAACCGGCATATTAAAAACACTTACACTTTCGATTCTTTTGGCTCCGGTTTCGTTGATATTCTGGCTGCCGAACAAACACCTGGTTCCGATAAATGGTTTCAGGGAACGGCAGATGCAGTAAGGCAAAGCATGCATCACCTGAGTGGTCACGAATACGATTATGTTCTTATTTTAAGTGGCGACCAGCTTTACCAAATGGATTTCAAGGCTATGGCCGAATTTCATGTTGATAAGAATGCCGACCTGACGATTGCCACCATTCCTGTTGACGAAAAGGACGCACCAGGTTTTGGAATTATGAAAGTAGATAAGAAGCATTTTATTGATTCATTTATTGAAAAACCTTCAGCTAAACTGCTTCCAGACTGGCAATCGCCTGTTTCAGCCGCTATGCGGCGGAAAGGCAGAAATTACCTGGCCTCGATGGGTATTTATATTTTCAGAAAGGACGCCTTGCAAAAACTTTTTGCAGAACATCCGGAAGCAACTGATTTTGGGAAAGCCATTATTCCGTCTGCAATCAACGAAGGTCTTAAAGTTGCCTCATACCAATTCGAAGGATACTGGACTGATATCGGAAGTATTCCATCATTCTATGAAGCGAATCTGGCTCTTTGCGACGATTTGCCCCAGTTCAATTTATTCGACAACCACAGCCGGGTTTTTACCCGAGCACGTATTCTGGCGCCGTCGAAATTCAGAAATACGCGCATGAACAAAAGCATTGTTGCCGATGGTTGTATAATTCATGCGAAGCTCATCGATTATTCAGTGATAGGAATCAGAGCGCGTATTGGGAAAAACTCGGTCGTAAAAAACAGCATCGTCATGGGAAATGATTTTTACCAGACTCTGGAGGAAATTGTGACCCTTAAAGATGAAATCCCGATGGGAATCGGAAGCAATTGTGAAATAAACAGGGCCATTCTGGATAAAGATTGCCGCATTGGCAATAATGTAAGAATTATAGGACACCCCTCACTCAAAGATGCTGATACAGCAACACATACTATAGTTGAGGGAATTATCGTGGTTAAAAAGAAAGCCGTTATACCCGATGGAACTGTGATTGGTTACAAGGAAAAGCCTGTTAAAAACTTGAAATAATCAGGGGCATTTTGTCTGGAATTGAATGTTCAGGCACAGTAAGTTTGCATAAAAAAACTGAAATGCTAAGATTCTTTTCCTTTCTGGCAGGTGCGCTGCTTTGCAGCGGATATCTGTTTTCTCAAAATGCATCCACCCCAAACATGCCGGTTGATGAGGTAACCAAACTAATTACCTATACCGAAGTAGTTGAAGCTAAGGGGCTTAATAAGGATACAATTTACAACCGTGCTTACAGATGGTTTCACTCTTTTTACAAAAACCCTTCTCAGGCAATAAAGTCAGCCGATAAAGATGCCCGCACTATTGATGGAGGTTACCGCTTCACCGTTAAAAGACCTGATCCGGCAGCTAAAAAAGACCCAAAACCTATGGTTGACGGTGGTTTGGTTAACTATAAAATGAATATAGCCTGTAAAGACGGGCGTTATAAATTTGAAATCACGAATATTTCCTGGCAACAGACTTCCTACTATCCCATCGAAAGATGGATGGACACTGAATCAAAAAGCTACAAACCGGAGTTTGCAGGTTATCTGCAGCAAACCGATGATTACATGAATGAGCTGATTAAATCGCTCACCGAGTTTATCGAAACTGAACCTTTGAAAAAGAAAGAAGAATGGTAAAAAAATCCCCGGTTAAGCCGGGGATTTTTTTTATTCTGTAATCACTAATCTCTGCACTTTCGAATCACCCGAATCAAAAAGGAAACGAATCAGATATATTCCTGCAGGTAGCTTTTGAGTCAGCATGCCCTGAGTTCCTGTGGTCCGAAATTTTTGAATTACAGCTCCACTTATATCAAGAATTTCGGTTTCAAAACCAGTCTTATTATTCGTTCCGGTTATTTCATATTTTAATTGCTGTCCGCCTGCGGCGGGATTCGGATATAAACGAACTGAAATTCCGCTAGATGAAATTTTATCAATCGAAACAGTGCTTCCTGAATCAACAACCTGAAACAAATCCAAACCGGCTTCAACAAGATGCCCGTTTGGAAAATCAACTGCTTCCATTTCGAATTGAACCATAGAATTGGCAGGAATGTAATCAAGTAACCGGAATTCTTCCCCAAACCATTGTGAGGAAGTGGAATCACTAACAACCTTTTTCAGTGTCACAGCTGCACCGGATTGAGGGACCATTCTGATAAATAATGTATCGTTCGGAGCATCATTTCCTCCCCCATTGTAAAACCAGCGCTCAAAACTTAAATAAGGGTCTAAATAAGTGCTTAAATCCATCATTGGTGATCTCAATATTGCAGATCCGTCATCAACATCTTCAGTCCCCGGACTGCTGTCGTTGGAATTACCTGTAACATAAGCAAAGCCGTTGCAATCGCTTTCGGCATCGCTGCCAGGATTGCAGATTGTCCCATTCAGCTGGGTTTCGGATGGCTGAACGCGAACCCACAAACCATGGCTTGCATCACCCGAAGATGACCAGCCGTAGTTGAATTGAAAATCATCATAATATCCTTTTTCTAGCATCGAAATATAGTTTCCAACGCTGGAACCAAGCTCAAGTGCCGGAACACAAACAGTCTTGAATCCCCATTTTCCGGTTACAACCTGATAGGTATCAGGAATCAGATTGCATTTTTCAAACAATCCTTCAGCGTCTGTATTAAGCTGGTATGCGAATTCATCGCTGGAAATACTCACTAGCGCATTTTCAAGTGGATCTTCAAGACTGGTTTCTACAATTCCGCTAAAACCAACCTGTTCGAGACTTACTAGCGAAACATTTAGCTCAGTTATTTCACCGTTTACAAACTCAACATTATCAAGTGTCAAAGGCTCATAGCCATCCCGGCTGAATGTAACAGAAAACAATCCTGACCTGTG
>JAGQVC010000183.1 GCA_020438185.1 Bacteroidota bacterium | reverse complement strand
TGGTTGAATATGTCGTTTTTAAGGTCGTATTCGATGAGACGCGACATGACGATAATTGTTTGTCGCATAAAAAACATGAATAAGCCTTTAAGCAAAGCAGCTGCAATTACAATAAGTCCGAAAATGAGCAGGAGTTTAAAAAACGATGACGCCAGATCATCGGCGATGGCAGCATCGCGAAACAGAGCATAAACCTTAACACCATCCATCACCAGATCGATACCTTTTCGAAGGATTTCGGCCGGGTAGATGGCAAAAATGTTCGAAACGGTAACGAACAAAGCCCCGAGAAGAAGGCGGGTTTTGTATCGAAATAAATACGGATTAAGAAATTTTAACGATTTCATAGGTGCCCGGGCAGGCTCTGTTTTGCGGGGTTTGAAAAATCAGCTACTTTTGTGGCCCGCAAAGGAAGGGCTGAAAGCAATCATGGTGGCAAAAATACCATTTTTCTTATGCATATTTCCTCCACGGATTTCCCAAATCAAGTCACATGTCAAATACTCAAGAATTAACTACCGTCCGTCAGGATCTGCACAAGGCGGTTATAGAAAGTATGCAGAACGGCGGTCATGAGCAAGTTGTTCATTTTTATGATCATTTAACCGGACTCAAAGCTATTGTCGCGATTCACAATACCTGGCTCGGACCTGCTCTGGGAGGAACCAGGATGTGGGCATACAACAATGAGCAAGAGGCTTTAACCGATGTTTTGCGCTTGTCGCGCGGAATGACTTACAAAGCTGCCATCACCGGTTTGAATCTGGGTGGAGGAAAGGCGGTAATTATCGGCGATTCCAGAACTGTTAAAAACGAAGCATTGATGCGCCGTTTCGGAAAGTTTGTGAACGGACTTGCAGGCCGTTATATTACCGCCGAAGATGTGGGAGTAAACACCCGCGATATGGAGTATATAGCAAGGGAGACCGAATTTGTAACAGGCCTTCCTGAATTTTTAGGTGGCGGTGGAGACCCATCTCCGGTTACGGCTTATGGCGTTTACCTGGGCATGAAGTCTTCTGCAAAGGAAGTTTATGGCTCTGATAGCCTGAATGGAAAGAAAATTCTTGTTCAGGGCACCGGAAAAGTTGGACAACATCTGGTTGACCATCTTATAAAAGAAGGAGCGACTGTTTACATCAATGATATCAACCAGGAGAACCTGGCTTTGGTGACCAAAACACATCCATCTGTAAAGGTTGTTGAAAGTGAAGGCATGTTCGATCTGGATATTGATATATATGCGCCGTGTGCATTGGGTGCTACCATTAATACCGAAAGCCTTGAAAGACTTCGTTGTGCTATTGTAGCCGGAGCGGCTAACAACCAGCTTGCCGATGAAATGACTCATGGAAACATGTGCCGCGAGAAAGGAATTCTCTGGGCTCCTGATTTCCTGATTAACGCCGGAGGTTTGATTAACGTTTCTGTAGAACTGGAAGGTTATAACCGGGAAAGAGCGATGAGCGCAACTGAAAACATCTATCAGGCTGCGCAGAACGTATTCAAAATGGCTAAAGAACTTAACATTACTACCATTGAGGCTGCGAAGCAGGTTGCAGAGAAGCGCATGGAAGAAATTGGCAGAATTAAACTTTCGTACTAAAAATCATACATGCTCACCCGCAGGCACATCCGCGAAAAAGTCATGAAAGCGCTTTACGCTTTCTTCCAATCAGATAACCAGGAAATTGCCGCAGGCGAAAAGGAGTTATTTCACAGTATTGACCGGGTTTACGATCTCTACCTTTATTATCTGGCATTGCCATCGGCACTTAGTCATTATGCAGGCATTTACCTGGATGAAAAGAAGCAAAAAAGGCTGCCAACACATGAAGATCTGAATCCATTCCTCAATTTTGTTGAGAATCCCCTTATTCAGGGGCTTGAAAACAGCGAAGAGCTAAACAGACTCCTTACCAAGCATAAAATAAACTGGACCGGAGAACAGGAATTAATCAAGAAGCTTTATTTCAGTTTTAAGGATGAATCCTGGTTCAGAGAATACCTTGAAAAGCCGAATGCCGGTTTTGAAGACCACCGGGAAGTATTGTTTAATATTTACGAGCAAAGCCTTTTCCCTTCGGAGCTAATCAGGCAGTATTTCGAAGAAAAAAGCATTTACTGGCTTGATGATATTGAACTGATGCAAACCGGGGTTCTAAAAACAATCAAAGGAATTAAGGAAGAAAATCCTTTGGATTTCAGGATTCAGAACCTGCATAAGGAAACAGAGGAAGACCGCAAGTTTGCTTCTGAGCTATTTAGAAAAACAATTGTCCACAGCGATGCCTTTCAAAAGGAAATTGCAGGCAGGACGCAGAACTGGGAAATTGACCGGATTGCCAGAATGGATGTAATTCTGATGAAAATGGCGCTCTGCGAATTAACCGAGTTCTCCAGCATTCCGGTTAAAGTTACTTTGGATGAATACATTGAGCTTTCTAAAGACTACAGTAGCCCCCAGAGCAAGAATTTCATCAACGGAGTGCTCGACAAGGTTGTTTCTGACTTCAGGCGCAACAACAAAATTGTGAAATCAGGGCGCGGACTGGTAGAATAGGCTTTATTTAGTTGCCGTTTGCTCCAGTGCTTTCAGCACGATAGCGCAGGCCTCACGCGTTTCTTCTTCAGAAATAATGATTGGAGGCGCAATCCGGATGCAATCATCGGCAAACAGGAACCAGTCGGTAATCAGGCCCAGTTCGTAACACTTATTCATAACCGACAGCACCCGCTGATTGGACTCCAGCTTCATGGCGAGTAATAATCCCTTTCCACGAATTTCAATAATATCCGGGTGTTTGAGGAGTTCACGGATTAGCTTTGAACGTTGTTCAACCGAATTGAGCAGTTCCGGTTTCGAAATCTCACGAGCAACAGCGAGCGCTGCTGCGGCACAAACAGCATTTCCACCGAAGGTGGTAATATGCCCGAGTAAAGGATCGTGACTGAGGCATTGCATTACATCCCGCGAAGCGGCAAATGCACCTATTGGCAAGCCGCCACCCATGCCTTTGGCCATAAGAACCACATCGGGCACAACTCCATATTGTTGCCAGGCGAAGGCGGTTCCGGTGCGCCCAAACCCCGTTTGTATCTCATCAAAAATGAGCAAAACACCTTTGTGTGAACAAACAGAACGCAAAGATTCCAACCATTCAGCTTTGGCTTCAACAGCACCAGCCTCACCCTGAACGGGTTCAACAATTACAGCGGCAACATGCTCTGATATGAGATTCAAATCATCAAAATTGTTGAACCGGATTCGCGATGTGCCCGGAAGCAGCGGCCGGTAGGCAGTTTTAAAGGCCTCACTACCCATAATACTGAGCGCACCGTGTGTACTGCCGTGATAGGCATTCTCGCAGGAAATGAGCTCTGCACGACCGGTAAACCGCTTTGCAAGCTTGAGAGCTCCTTCGACTGCTTCGGCACCTGAATTAACGAAATACACACTTTCGAACGGATTCCCCAGCATACTGCAAACAGCTTCGGCCAGTTGCACCTGAGGAGCCTGAATAAATTCGCCATAAACCATTACGTGCATGTACTTTTCGGTTTGCTCGCGAATAGCACTAACAACAGCCGGGTGCCGATGTCCGACATTGCTTACAGAAATACCTGAAATAAAATCAAGGTATTTTTTACCGTAAATATCTGTTATATAACAGCCTTCGGCCGAAGCCACCTCAAGCATTGGAGGAAACGGAGATGTTTGAGCAACGTGCCGTAAGAAAAGAGAGCGGCCTGAAATATTCATGGTCGCAAGATGTAAAAATATTACTCAGCCGGAATTAGTAAGGAGTAACATTCCCCAGAGCTCCCACGGTTGGACGCATACTCATAACCGGGATATGACTGTGATTTACAACCTGTTGAGCAAAAGGCCCCATAAAGAAGCCTGTTGAATTAATTTCCTGTTCATTCATGATAATTATAAGGTCAGCATCAACTTCGGCTGCGTAATCCATGGTTGCCTTGGCTATGTTGGAACAGAAAATAGTTGTTGTTGTGTACTCAACTTCTTTCTCGGCAAGAAAGTCCTCTACCTGTTTCATCTTCATTTTGAAACGGGCATTCAAATCCTGGTCGTTGTGATCGTAAGATCGAAGTCCGCAAATAAACAGGCGGGCCCCGAACACCTTAGCGACCTTAACAGACAAGCCAAGCTTTTCGCGCGAGTGAAACGAATTATCTATAGGTACCACAACGTTTCTGAAACCAACCGGGCGGTCGGATTTCTGGACAGAAAGCACAGGACAGGATGCTTCGGAAACGATTCTGAATGCATTACTTCCCATGAAGAATTCTTTCAATCCTGAAACGCCATGCGTTCCAAGAACAATGAGGTCGGCGTCTATTTCATCGGCTATTTTAACTACTTCCTCGCGGATTCGTCCTGAAGTAACTAAAGTGTTGAC
>JAGQVC010000182.1 GCA_020438185.1 Bacteroidota bacterium | reverse complement strand
AGTCAATACAATATGCCATTTCAGAAAACCAGCACTCAAAAATCCAACTAATCCCAGTCAACTGCGATATGTATGAAGGAGTGGATTGGGATCAAAAACTTGAAGAATACAAGGCCCGGGTAAAAGCTTCCCGCGCATCAAACTGAAATTATTACATCTAGCATTCTGCAGGCCGACGCCCGTTCTGGTCTGAAGCGTTTCTCCCCCATTGGGGAAATTTCTTTAGATCATGAAAAAAAACTTATTAATACTGGCTTTGGCCGTGTTTTTTTGTTCCTGCGGACTGGAACAAACACTTATTTCAGATTTCGACAGCTCGTTGATCTACGTGTGTGCGCGTCACAACAAAGTATCTGTTGAACAGCTATTTATTTATGAATCCGTTCACTTTGATGTAGCAGAATACCCTGTTGCTATCTTCAATCCAGGATGCCCATACGATATCGGGGAATTTGAACCCCTGCTGAATACCCTCAGGGAAAAATGCAAGGATTTGAATATTACAGCCCCCGTTATTTCTTCATCCGAAAAACAAGGCTTCAACATGCTGAATAATATACAGCATTATGAAACGGGCCGTCACTATAATTCCGGTAAACGCTGCAATGAGTTGTTTCTCTTCTGGAATGAAAAACGAATTAATGCCTACAGGAAATTAATTTATTCAGCACGGCTTTGGCGTGATCGGAACACAAAAAAACCGATTAAAATAATTCCGGTTTATCTGAGTGTTAAAACAGGGAAACTATGACAAAATCAGCTATATTAATTCAATTCCTTTTTTCATTCTTTACGATTAATGCCCAGGTTTTTGAACTTGAATTAATTCCAGATTGCAAGCCACATTTTAGAAATAAAATTTACCCGCTGCTCTGCTTTACCAATACGGGAGAAGCCTGCTCAATAAATGTGCTTCTCGAGATTTCCCAAAATGAAATTCCATCAGCCGCTCGCAATGAACCCGACTTGAATGAAATAATTGATTGCTTTTTACCGACTCTTTGCCTGGATAAATCCAATGGCATTATAATTCTGTTCTACAGCAAAAAATACCATGCCGAATTCTTTTCGGAAAGAATAAAGCTGTTTAGTCAGCTGTGCAAAGAAAAGTTATTCATCCTGCTTTGTGTTTGTCAGGATTCTATGATTGAGGAGTATTTGAATCACGGTCTCTGCTATGAAAAGTGAATCTGTTTCAATTCACAATAATCTTTGTTTTTACATTCCGGTTTTTTCTCTGTGCGGCACAAACAAATGAATGTAAAAAACCTCAGTATTTTGCCTGCTACGAGCCGGAATCCACCAGCGGGACAGATTCTGCTCAAATTAAAAAGTGGGTATTTGAACATCGGACTAAAATGGAAGCATCCTCACTTCCAATACTATTTCTATCGGATAATAGAGATCCTCTTCCGGCTAAATTCAACGAGGATTTCCTGCTTAAATGGCTTAGTCCGGCACATATCATTCAATGGACTTTCCAGCTTGAAGACCAAAGCAACGTCGTGTTCTTTCCGGACAGTATGATTGAATTGAGTTCCGATTTAAGCAAACTAAGTGCGAAGGCCAATCTGACCAGAAACCGAAACCGCCTTTCGGCTCTTTTTGAGTTGAGTGCCGAAAGCTCCAAATTCAATAAAAAGACCCCACGGATTGAAGAAAACGGTTCTGTTTCAAAAGTTATTTCTTCCGGTTTTATGAGTCCGGGAATACTCAGGTGCCAATCAGGGATAAGCCTCAAAAGTGAATCCGGTAATTATATTGACTGTGGATTTCCAGCTGCCAAAATTGCCTGGATTAGCATGAAATCGATTTACGAATTAAATAAGCTTGAAGAGATAGCCGGAGTTCCTAAAAACAAATCTCATTCTTTTGAAGGAGGATTTAGTTTGAATTCTTCCTTTAGCTATCCTGAGAATAAATGGTGGAAGTTGGAAAACCGTTCCTGGCTTTTTTACCCTCTTTCCAAAAGTGGTAATTCGGAAGCCCGCGTGGAAACACGCATAAGTATGGAAATAAGAAAAAGTTTACGGGCCGCTTTATCGAACCGCTATTCCTATAACGCAACACGCTGGCCACCGGGTTTATGGATAACTGAAATGAGCATCTGTTGGGAGAAACAATAACAAACAAATGTCAGGGTGTTGTTACCAAGCTTTATTTCAAACCTGCTGATGCAAAAATTGGCGTTAAAAAAATAACTTTACAACCTGCTTCGTTGTTACATGCTGTTGCGAATTGTTTATGATGCGTTTTATTTTCCTGTTTAGTTTTTTCTCATTTATTACCTTCAGCTTGTCAGCACAGTCCGGTGTTCTTGGCCACTGGCGTGAACATCTTCCCTTTACCAGCGGTCTGGCAATTGATCAGTCCGATTCTAAAGTCTTTCTGGCAACACCAAACGGCATCATTACGCTGAGAAAGGACGACTACAGTATTGAAAGGCTTTCCCGCTCAAACGGTCTTTCAGATGTTAACCTGACAACTGTCGGGTATCATCCGAATACCGGAGATTTATTTATTGGATATAAAAACGGGAACCTGGACCTGGTGCACGGAGGCTCCATCATCAATGTTAATGACATTAAAAGATCTACCGTCGTTCAGGGAGGAAAAACGATTCAGAGAATCCGTTTTATCGCTGACAATGCATACATCTGCACCAACTTCGGAATTGTGGTGTTTGACATGATACGCAGGGAGGTAAAAAGCACGCTTTACCCATCTTTATTGAATCCGGAAGTGTTTGATGTGCTTGAACACGAAGGCAAAATTTATGCTTCTACCTCAAAAGGATTGTTTTATGCGGATCTGGACAATCCATTCCTGCCCTATCAGGAAGCATGGACAAGAGAGCCCAGCCTTGGAGAGAGGCCAATTAAACAGGCACTTCCATTTGATAATGGCTGGGTTGCAATTCGTTACAATACACAAAGTGTTGAAGAAGAAAGGGACACCTTGTTCATGGTCCGCGATAACACACTTGAAGTGTTGAGAGAGGGTGAAAGCCTTACCTCGCTTGCTGTTAAAGGTAACCGACTAATTGTTACGAATGCATACAACCTTTTTCTGGTCGAAAATGATTTCAGCAATGTTATCCCGATCACACAATACTCATCTGAAATAGGGCCGGCTCCAACCATGGCATTATTTGACAAATCTGATGATAACGTGTTTTGGCTTTCCGATTTAGGAGTTGGTCTGGCCCGATCTGCTGCTATATACACCTTTGCATTTTTTACCGCCGAAGGTCCCAAAACATCCAATGCGTTTCAGATTAAGTTTGATAATGAAGTTCTTTGGGTTGCATCTGGTGCATATAATGTTGAATATTCTCCAACTTACTCTATAGAAGGCTTGTTTAGATATAAAAGCGGAGATTGGGATGACTTTGAGTACCCTACACCAACTGACTATTTCAGAGATATTGTTTCGGTTGCAATAGATCCCGCTGATCCCGAACATGTTTACGCGGCATCATATGGGCACGGAGTTGCTGAGATGCAGGACGGGGAGTTGATTCAGATTTTTAATAAAACTACCGGCTCTATGATAGGTCTGGCAAGTGATTCCGCCGCCGAACATGATATCCGGGTTGCAGATGTAAAACTGGATCCTGAAGGAAGATTATGGGCCTCTGTAACAGGTTCAAAATATCCGGTTCAAATGAGAGATGCCGATGGTGAATGGCACAGGTTTACATTCTCAAGTGCCATTAACGAAAAGTTTTGCGGACCAGTAATGATTGATAGCTTAAATCAGGTCTGGACAATACTTTACGATAGGGGAATATTAATTTCAAAATTCGAAGATAACTCGCTACAGGGCTACAAATTACTCACCGACCAGCTTGGAAGTGGTTCTCTTCCAAGCGCGAAACCCCTTTGTATGGCTGTAGATCAGGAATCACAGGTTTGGGTCGGAACCTCTAAAGGTATTGCCGTTTTTTATTCTCCGGAGGCAATTCTTGAAACAAATACCAGCGTAAACTGGGAAGCCGAACAAATTGTTATCAATCAGGGCGGTTTTAATCAGTATCTTCTCGAAGCCGAAGAGGTTACTGCTATTTATGTAGATGGTGCAAACAGGAAATGGTGCGGAACCCGTTCCGCCGGCTTGTTTCTGGTTTCGGCCAACGGCGAAGAACAAATACAGCATTTTACAACCGAAAACAGCCCCCTTCTCAGTAACTCTATCCTAACTCTATCTATGGATGAAAAATCCGGTGAGCTGTATATTGGAACCGACCTTGGAATTTGTTCTTACAGAACGGATGCAACCCTAGGCGCCGATAAATTCGGACATGTTTATGCTTTTCCGAATCCTGTTGATCAAAATTACACAGGACCGATTGCCATTACCGGACTTGTGCGGGATACAGATGTGAAAATTACCGATGTGAGCGGGAACGTCGTTTATAACACAA
>JAGQVC010000181.1 GCA_020438185.1 Bacteroidota bacterium | reverse complement strand
CGAGAAGCTCTATGAAATTATGAGGCAGCATTTTGCAGGCGAGACCCACAGCAATACCTTCAACACCCTGTGCAAGCAGCAGCGGGAATTTAACCGGAAGCGTAAGTGGTTCTTTATTCCGCCCGTCGTAACTTAACTGCCAATTCGTTGTTTTCGGATTAAACAGAATATCGTTGGCGAGCTTCGAAAGCCTCGCTTCAATATATCGCGGCGCAGCCGCGGAATCTCCCGTAAAAATGTTCCCCCAGTTTCCCTGGCAGTCAATTAGTAAATCTTTCTGACCCAGCTGTACCAGTGCATCTCCGATGGAAGCGTCTCCATGCGGATGGTATTTCATGGTATGCCCGATAACATTTGCAACCTTGTTGTAGCGCCCGTCATCCAGCTCCTTCATAGAATGGAGAATCCTGCGCTGAACAGGTTTTAACCCGTCTTCAACGTATGGAACCGCCCGCTCAAGAATAACATAGGATGCATAATCGAGAAACCAGTTCTCGTACATTCCCGACACCAGCAGGGCTTTGTCGCCACCGTCGTTGTCTTCCTGGTTGGGTAATCCGGGTTCTTCCTCGGGTAATGAAATATCTTCAGGTTCTTCTGACATGGTGCGCAAAAATAAAGAACCCAAACTTTTATTTCACGCAACTGGCGGCATTTTACTAACAGTTGCAAAGCCGTTACCTATTAATTTATACCGGTTAAAGGATTTGCTTTTTTGATTCAGGCGATTCTCCTATTTTCGTAAATACCATGAAGCGTTTCCTTGCAACCATTCTTTGTAGTTTTCTTGTTTCCGGGCTCACCGCCCAGATGCCGGTAAAACATAAGCTTAAGATTCAGAAAATCAATGTTTTTAATCCTCGTGAGGTCGGGCCGGATTTCAATGCACAGGTGCGTTCCATGGAGGCGCCATTACCCGGTGGAAAATCATACAAGTCTTTTCTTATGCGTCAAAAGCAGGAATTGCGGGAGAGACTTCAAAACGGAACACTTAGACCATCAGCACCCTCGGGTGCAAAAAGCAATGCCATCCCACCGCAGGTGGGAAGAAGTTTTGGCATGCAAAGAACTTTAACAAGCGGCACCCAGGTTGACATAACCGGCGGAATACCAAGTGATAACACTATGGCTGTTTCGAACGACGGTATTCTGGTTGCTGCAATTAACAGTCTGGTTTATGCCTACGATCTGGATGCTGATTCGGCTTTGTTTGGAAGCAACGCAACCATTAGTTTGCGCACAATTGCCAGTGGTTCCGGAATCGAAAACCCGTATTTCGACCCGAAAATAATTTATGACGAACGGGCAGACCGTTTTATTCTCGTTTTCCTGCAGTATTCCGACCCGGAAAGGAATGGTTATATCGTTGCTTTTTCAAGCACTCCCAATCCGGCTGATCCCTGGAATGTGTATTTCGTAACCGGCAACCCCTTAGATAACGAAAGATGGACGGATTTTCCGGCTATTTCGCTCGTTGATAATACATTATACATAACCGGCAACCTGATTATAGACACTGCTCCAACCTGGCAGGAAGGATTTGACGGTTCTATTATCTGGCAAATTCCTACATCTGCCGGCTATGCCGGCGAAGATGAAATAAACCCCATACTTTATTCCGACATCCGCTTCGACGGACGTTATATTCGCAACCTTCATCCTGTACAAGGTGCGCGGGGACAAGCGGAAGAGGCATTCTTTATGTCGAACCGCAACTTTGATATACAAAACGATACCATGTTTGTATTACATCTGCACCGGGATGCAGGCGGCGATACATTGCTGGATATCAGGTACACCAGAACTGATGTGCCATATGGAATGCCACCAAACGGCCGGCAAGCCGACACAGATACTTCGGACCCGACTAACGGACTTCAGACCAACGATGCACGAGTGCTTGGCGCGCTGCTGCATGAAGGTGAGATAAGGTTTGTAGCCAATACAGTAAATACGGCAACCGGCTTTGCAGCTATTTATTTGGGTAAGGTTCAAAATCCTGAGTCGGATCCAGTAATCACAGGGCAGATTCTTGGCGACCCGGAGCTTGATTTTGGTTATCCAAATATTGCTTTCAGCGGAAACGAAACTTGCGACACTGAATGGATGGTTGGATTCAATTATACTTCTCCGGACAGTTTTCCTGGGGTAGCCTGCACATACATTGATAACCAGGGAAATATTGCAGATATAACCATACTTAAAGCCGGTGAGAATAATGTTGACCGGCTGAGCGGAGGCTACGAACGCTGGGGCGATTATTTTGGTATGCAATCTCGTTTTAACCAGCCCGGAACGATTTATACAACAGGATATTACGCGCTTTACAGCCGTAAAAATGGCACCTGGATTTCAGAACTTTTTAGTCCCGACACTAGCAAAATCTACATCTCTGCAGAGCCGGGCGGAAGTGCCGGTGCATGTGCCGGAACCTTTACCGTTACCACATATAATGCCAGCGAACCGGTCGAATATTTCTGGAACGGCACTTCGGGAGGCTCGGTTTATAACACGGCCTGTGCCGGCGATTCGGTATTTCTTACTGTTCGTGATGCCCGTGGCTGCAGCGCTTCACTTGAGTTGGTTGCAAATGCCTCCGCTCCTCAGGGTGTAATTTTTCCCAATCCCGTGCTCGACCAAATGTATCTTCAGTTCACGCTCGAACAGGCATCTTTGCTAAAAGCAGAGATTTTTGATGTTTCGGGCCGGCTGGTAGCCGAATTAATTCAAACTCAGGCCAAACAGGGGCTTAACGAGCTGCAATTCAATCTTTTTCCATTGGCGCAAGGTGTATATTTTGTTCGCCTAACGGCGGATGGAAAGGAGATTCTGAGTGAACGTCTCGTAAAATCGGACATCTGAATTTGAATGGAGATTTTTCCAATTAGCGCTTTTATGTATTTTGCGGTGTCATTTAGACACTATTAAACCAATGAATCAGCTAAAACAAATGAAGCGTTTAGGTTTCTGGCAAATCTGGAACATGAGTTTCGGGTTCTTTGGAATTCAGTTCGGATTTGAACTGCAGAATTCGAATGTGAGCAGGATTTTCGAAACTTTGGGAGCTAATAAGGATGAAATTCCCATTTTGTGGATTGCGGCGCCACTTACCGGACTTGTGGTTCAGCCAATTATTGGATACCTGAGCGATCATACCTGGCACCCTTACTGGGGACGAAGAAGACCATACTTTTTTATTGGTGCGGTACTGGCAACTATTGCACTTATGGTTATGCCAAATTCGTCTGCTTTGTGGATTGCCGGAGGAATGCTCTGGATTATGGATGCCAGCATCAACATTTCCATGGAGCCTTTCAGAGCATTTGTTGGTGATAAACTTCCGCCGGAGCAGCGCACCGCAGGATTTGCAATGCAAAGCTTTTTTATTGGTGCCGGCTCGGTGATCGCCGCCTTGCTGCCGTGGATATTTAAGAACTGGTTTAACCTGAGTAATACGGCCGAGGCCGGAGTGATTCCAGATTCGGTAAAGTGGTCCTTTTACGTTGGAGCGTTTGCTTTCCTCACCGCTGTGATGTACACAGTATTCACCACCAGGGAATTTCCTCCGGAAGATATGGAGGCTTTTCAGCGGGAGCGAAAAAAGAAGAGTCTCAGAACCGCTTTCACTGAACCTTTTACAGGTATTTTTAAAATGCCGGTTACCATGAGGCAGCTTGCATGGGTGCAGTTTTTTACCTGGTTTGCTTTGTTCGCCATGTGGATTTACTCAACAAATGCAGTTACAACTTCAATTTACGACATGCATGTAAACAGAAGCACATTTGAAAAAATGGACCAGCAGCTGGGTCAGAATCTGGCTGATTTTTCGGGCGATAGCGAAGAATTGAAAAGATTGCGTGCGCTGCAAACAGACGCATCTGAAGTTCGTCAGTTTCAGGCAGGTCTCGAACAGGTTTCGGTTACAATTAATCTGGCTAATTACTTCAGCGATCATGCAGAGGGATTTACACCCGATGAAATGGCTGATATTGAAAGGGTAAAAGCACAGTATAATGACGGCGCCGACTGGTTGGGCGTGTGCTCATCTGTTAGAAACGGAGTTGCAGCCCTGTTTGCATTTCTAATACCAGTAATAGCGAGGTTTACCAGCCGTAAAAAAACGCACATGCTGTGTCTGATAATAGGAGGCCTTGGTCTTATTTCGATTCGGTTCGTTAGCGATCCGGCGATGCTGGCCGTTGCAATGGGAGCGGTTGGAATTGCCTGGGCAAGTATTCTTTCTATGCCATATGCCATGCTGGCCGGGGCCTTACCGGCCGATAAAATGGGCTATTTTATGGGAGTTTTCAACTTTTTTATTGTGATTCCTCAGATTGTGGCAGCCACGATTCTCGGATATTTTACCATGCATTTTTTCTCCGGAAACACCATGAATACCTTGGTTCTGGGAGGTGTGTGCATGGCTTTCGCGGGAGTTT
>JAGQVC010000180.1 GCA_020438185.1 Bacteroidota bacterium | reverse complement strand
TGGGTTGCATCACATATAAAATAAGCACCGAATTCATGCGCCAGTGCGGAAAGCTCTGCCACAGGATAAATCCGCCCGGTTTCGTTGTTTGCAGCCATTGCGCAAACTGCCAAAACATCGTTACCCAACATAGATTGATAGTGCTCAACATCAATCCGCCCATCCTGATCAACAGGAATCAACTCAACCTGAGCGCCTTCACTTTCGAGGTACTTGAGTACATCAAGCACCGCATGGTGTTCGGTGCAAAGCACCAGAAATTTGCGCCGGTGCTGCTTAAATACGCGCCACAAACCCTGAATAGCCAGATTCAGACTTTCTGTTGCGCCTGATGTAAATATTATTTCCTGAGCTGAAGCGCCCAAAAGGGAAGCTACTTGTTCACGGGCTATTTCGACCGCCTCCGCAACCATACGCCCGGATTCGTGTGAATGACTTGCCGGATTAGCAAACCGTTCCGAAAAATAGGGCAGCATCGTTTCCAGCACTTCGGGAAGCACCGGAGTACTGGCGTTGTAATCCAGATAAATTAATTCAGACTGCATGAATTTTTTCTTTCAGCCAGCGTGAATACTTAATAATCTCGTCTTCTTCAGTTTGAGATTCAAGCAGTTCTATCAGTTCATGAATTTCCTCACGCACCTCGCGGGAGCGCATTCCGTTGTTTATGTCAATACTCGAACTCACCAGCTTAAGCATCCTGCGCTCAGCAGTATTATTTTCCTTTTCCAGCTGTGGCTTAAACTCTTTTAAAATCTGCTCGTACCGGTATTTCCAAAATTCCAGATCGCCCAATTCATAGCGGATAATCATTTCGGCAACAGCAATTTTAAACTTGAGGGCCGCATCTGCTTTCGCATAGCTGTCGAGAAGGTAAGCCCGGTTCAGGTTCTTAATAGCCTGATTGAAGTTTTTAATATCGAAATAACTGGTAGCCAGGTTAATGTATATGAACAATTCGTAAAACGGAAGTTTTTTCACGTTATCCAACTCCTGCATTTCCTTCAGAAGCTCGATGGCTTTGTTTACATCAATTACTGAATAGTTGTTTACCAGCGCATTGTAATAGAAAATCTCGTATTTATCGTACAACAATTTATTAAACTCCTGCATCGCATTTTTCAGCATCCCGGCAAAACGAAGCGATTCCTGCATTTTACCGTTTTTAAAGAGTGTATTCACGATATAAGTCAGCATTTGCAATTTGGTATCGTGATTATTCCTTGTAAACAGCTTTTCCCGTGAAAAGTCTTCCCAGGTGCGCAACAGATAAGCTTCCAGATTCTGGTAATCCTTCTTTTGCAGCATGAGCTGACTAACCAGGCTGTACAGCTTGAAACGGAATCGGGAGGAATTCCGGGTTGCGGGATCTTCAGAAAACTGCCCGGTAATTTGTTCCAGTAATTCGAGCAGGCTGGTTTCCCGAGCCCCAAAATTCTGAGTAACCTTGAGCCGGTAAGAAACCACGGCCAGCATATCGTCCATTTGCCGCAAACGTGATAAGTCTTCGCTGTTCGATTTTCTCAGCTCAATGTATTCCTCAGGATTGATGTTCAATAAAGTGTGCGACAGTTGAATAAACTCACCGTAAATGATATCCAGCAATTCGTGATGCTCAATTTTTCGGGCCTTTTGTTCTGCTTTTTTCAGGAAATAAAGCGCCAGATTGTGTTGGCTTTTAGCCAGATAAATCCGAACCACCTGCAGCAATCGCATCAACTGAAGTGATTCATCATCAGACTGATGCTGCAATACCATAGCGGTATTTATATCATCTACAAGTCGGTTCTTTAGCCTGTAATAAGCATTCTTATCTGTCTTGCCGTAAAGTTGCTGAACTATCTTATCTTCGTCAGGATCCTTCTGTTTTCGCATAAAATCAAATAACTTTATGTCCTTTCGGGCATCGCTACTCTCCTGACGGTGTGCGAAAATTTTGAAGAATCTCACTTCTTCTTTGCTTAGTCCGCCTACGATTTGAGAAAGAAGATCCATTAAATTCTACTTTTGAACGGGTAAGGAAAGCACAAGTTTAAGCATTTATTTGATTTCAGATAAATTACTTTTGAATAGATAAAAAAATCAGACGGGAATTATGTTCAGCATTCACAACCTATGTAAAATCAGTATCCGGGCAGCAGCTCTGGTATTGCTGGTTTTTTCGGGCGGACTGAGCAACCTGAAAGCACAGGGTGGACTTGTGCTTAATTATTTCAATATTCCCGATACCCTTTATTTTGACACGTCGGTTCCGGTAGATTTTAGTATTACCAACAACACCGATTCAAGTTTACTGGGTAATCTTCAAATCAATTTCCTTAACGAAACATTTAATAATGTTCAGGCGCCTCTCGGCGGATTTGAAGCAGTGCAGTTTTTTGCACCTTTTCAGGAAAGAGAGTTTAGTACGTTAATTCCGGTTGAACCGCAGTATTTTCTCGAAGGTGGCAATACTGTTGTAATCTGGCCTTCATTTGTTGGTCAGCCTGTGCAGGCTGAAGATTCCATCCGGGTAACCGTTATTGTTACACAAAGCAACGGAGTTACATCAAATCCTCCTTCACTTTCTGAACACTATTTCATTCCGAATCCACTCAGAAACAACCAGCTCAGCATAACGCCGAAAAATGGCGCTGCCCTGCCTGAAAAACTTATGTTTTATGACATAAGCGGAAAATTCCTGCTTGAAAAGCAGACAAGCGGTAATAGCTGGGTAGAGGTAGGAGAATTACCTGATGGCGTGCTCTTTATCCGGGCTCTTCTGCCTGATGGCAGAACCGGCATGCTCAAGTTGGTTAAAATCAGCACCCCTTAATCATTGTTGCTTTAAAGCAAACAAATACACGGTTTACCTGTTTTCACCGGGTATAAAGAATTACTTTTGCCAAAAACTGGTTCATGCAGGCCGATACCGCATCTTCTTCTTACTGTATCAGTAAAACAGCTTACCAACGGTTTCAGACCCGGGAAGTAAAAATTGGTGACCTTATTCTGGGAGGCAATGCACCAATCAGGGTGCAATCTATGACCACCACCGATACAATGAACACCCTTGCCACGGTCGAACAAAGCATCCGCATGATTGAAGCCGGCTGCGAACTCGTTCGAATCACCGCTCCCAGTCTTAAAGAAGCTGCCAATCTCGAATTAATCAGGAACGAACTCCACAAACGGGGTTACAAGACTCCATTGGTGGCAGATATTCATTTCACGCCGAATGCGGCGGAATTGGCTGCACGCATTGTTGAGAAAGTTCGGGTAAACCCGGGTAACTACGCCGATAAAAAGAAGTTTGAACACATTGAATATACCGATTCGGCCTATGAAGCCGAACTGGATAGAATACGCGAACGCTTCACTCCGCTGGTAAAAATTTGTAAGGAATACGGGACTGCCATGCGCATCGGAACCAACCACGGCAGCCTTTCCGACAGAATTATGAGCCGCTATGGTGACAGTCCGGCCGGAATGGTTGAATCGGCACTTGAATTCCTGCGGATAGCAGAAGACAATAATTATTACAACCTGGTGCTTTCCATGAAATCATCGAACACACAGGTTATGGTTCAGGCCTACCGCCTTTTGGTAAAAAGGATGATTGAGGAAGGAATGAATTATCCGCTTCACCTTGGTGTAACCGAAGCCGGAGAAGGAGAAGACGGCAGAATTAAATCGGCCGTAGGAATTGCAACTTTGCTTGAAGACGGTTTAGGCGACACCATTCGCGTTTCGCTAACAGAGGAGCCCGAGTTTGAAATACCTGTGGCACGTACGCTGGTAAATCGCTACAGCAGCCGAACTCCCCACCGCGAAATACCCGAAGCCGGAAGTTGGCCCATCGACCCCTATAATTACGAAAGGCGAAGCAGCAGAGAACTGCTTAACATTGGGGGTGAAAACCCGCCTGTGGTTATTGCCGGATTAAGTGAGACCGGTGCCGAACAACCTTCGAGACTTTATGCCCTGGGTTACGCATATTCAGCTCAGCTTGACAAATGGAACCTGCGGGATACAGCCTGCGATTATATTTATACCGGGAACCATCCTGTTCATTTTGAAATTCCCGGAACTCTTGGAATTATTCAGGATTTTCAATCATGGCAGCAAGAAAGGGTGCGGCATTACCCACTCTTTAAAGCAAGCGAATATGTAAATGAACAGGCTCCGGATTCGCTTCATTTTGTGGAAGCAGAAACCACTGAATTGTATGGAGAACTTTCTGTTAAACTTAAGGATTCCAAAAATGCCGTATTGATTCTGAAAACCTCTAACAGGCATTGCATGCCCGACTTGCGCAGGGCAGCTGTTGAATGCCTGATTGGCAGAAATGATATTCCAATAATTTTTAAACGGAGCGTAGAAGCAGCCGAAGTAGCAGACTTTCAATTGCATGCAGCATCCGACCTGGGCGGTTTGCTCATCGATGGGCTCGGAGACGGAATCTGGCTCGAAAGCAGCGGTTCATCAATAG
>JAGQVC010000179.1 GCA_020438185.1 Bacteroidota bacterium | reverse complement strand
GCCCAAGCACGATAGCCAGTTTATTAATATTCAAGGGAAGATCAATTCTGATTTTTAAAGGTTCGCTTTAACACAACTGTTTAACAGCAAGCGGTTTGCGGCAAACACGCATCTACTGCGGTCAAACAATGTTCATTACTTCCCTCTCCAGCCTGTCGAAATTTTCCTCGTTTTTGGGCTCAACGTATTTTTTCATTTTCTCACATTCATCTGCGGTAGCGAAAATCATTTTAAAAGAGATTTTCGTGGTGTCTTCGTTTATGCTTTCGAATGTTATTTCCATATCAAATAATGGCTGCGATTTTCTGGTCCAGCTAACGAGTTTATTAGGAATGACTGTATTAAATACTGATAAATTCTCATAATTCCCTTTCTCCCGACCATGCATGGTTAGTTTCCAGATTCCACCGGGATTCAGATCAAATTCATGAATGGTGTTGGTAAAACCTTCGGGACCCCACCAGTTTTTTAAATGGTTTGGATTTTCAAAGGCTTCATAAACCTGAGCTACAGAAGCATGCAAAATTCTTGAACTGATAATTTCCCGGTTATTCATAAATGTCGTTGGGGTTTTGATTCAGGCAAAATGCAATTCTAATTGAAAACAGAAAGCAAATCCATTGTGAGGGCAACAGCATAATGCAAAAGAATTCCCGGAATTATTGAACCCGTCCGCAAGGCAAGTCGGGCCAGAATCCAGCCGGCAAAAAAGGCTCCTGCAATTTCAGGAAATGGTTTGCCGTAATGAATCATTACATAAGGTAAAATGCTGACTGCAATAGCCGATTCGCCGAAAACTGGCAGCAATCCACTCAACAGAAATCCCCTGAAAAAGAATTCAATTGCAACAAACTGTAATAAATACAGGGCTTCCCAAACGACAAAAGCCGGCCAGTTTACTCCTGAAGAAGCAAACCGGATAAATGGATAGGTTTCGGGAAATCCGGCTTTACCAGAAAACCAAACCAATGGAAGCAACATAATCAGGAAAAGCCAGCCGTAAATTTTCAGGCTTTGCAGATTGGGCATCCGAAACATATGCATGGCAGCAGGACGAACCCGAAACAGGAATAAAGCTGGAATAATGAGGAGAAACAGGTACTGTGCACTTACCCACAAAATAAGCTCGCTCAGGTTGGATTTGTCGTTAGCCGGAAATAATGCATTAAGTTCCCCGGGACTAATCAGATAATTGAACCAGTCGGCGCCAAAGTGCCTTCCTGTGAGGCAAAACGCTGCAACAAACAATGAAATGAGCATACGTTTCTCCTGCGGATATTTACCCAGGAGCGTTTCGGTGAGCTGCCCGATTCCTTTAATCATATTAATAACCCTGTTTATAAACTACCCCGACTGCGCCAAAAGTCCGGATATTTTTTTCGCACTTTTGAACGCAATGTACAACTATGGTTCGCAACAGAACATCTGAATATCTCCGAAAACGCATCTCGCGAGGCGTACCGACTTTCACCGCCGGTTTTTTAAGGCTCGTTATCAGCTTCATTCTTGTTTTTTCGGGAACAATCAAGGCGCAGGATCTTCAGATTGTGGAAGTGGATTCAAGTCAATATCCCAACATTCGGCTTTCGGTTGTATTCAAAGGCAACACACGCTTCGAGGAAGATAAATTCAGTATTCGTCAGGATAACAAGAAAATTATTTACAATATTCGCGAAAGTGCTGCTGGTAATGCAGAAAACCAGGGGCGCGCCGTGTTTTTTCTGGTTGAGGCTTCGGGAAATACAGCCGGAAAAGGTGTTGTTGATTTGCGCGAGGGGCTTGCAGCTTCGCTGGATAACCTGAATCCGGAAGATATGCTTAATGTAGGTTGGTTTGGAAGTTTTGAAGCTGACAGTACCGGTCTGAATTACTTGTCGGGAAAGTTTACTGCAGAGCATGCATTAATACGTAAAAGCCTTTATAAAATATACGCTAAGGAAGACTCGCTGGGCAGGGCCGATTTGTATAACAGCATTCTGGAGTCGCTGAATTACATTTCGAGACAGGAAAATTTGCCTGAACGGAAGTTGTTTATTGTATTGAGTTCGTCGGTGAATAACAGCAATATGCCAACTACATCTGCCGAATGCATTCATCTGGCTAAGGACCTTAACATTCCGCTGTTCTCAGCAACATATATAAGTAATGATTCGGCAGTGGTTTCGAGTGCCATGACCAGGCTCAGCGCCCGTACGGGTGGAAAAAACACCCAGGTTAGAAATCAAATCAATATTATTAATGCCATTTCGGATTTTTTTACGGCTCCATTGCCGGTTGCTATCCGGGAATCTAAATACGATATCTCATTTACGGTTTCACCGGAATTAAACCCCAGTAAGGCAAAACTGGATATAAGCTACAATGGCAACCGCCAGATTCTTATCGTACAGGATCCTGCAGCCGGTCAGCTTATTCCTGAAGATTTCAAACCTTATTTGTGGTATTCAATTGGCATTCTGGGCGTTCTGGTTGTGGTTATGATTGTTTACAACGCGTTTTCCAAAAAACGCAGTAACAACAAGGATGAAAAGGAAGAAGAGCAGGAATCATCCGCCGCAGGTGAAAACCGGGAAACAGAAACACCAGTGGAAACAAAACCAGCCACCGTTGCAGAACCCAAACCGCTTGCAACAAGCAGCAAGCACCCGGTATTGTTGCTGAATCGTGATGGTCGAACAGAAACTTTTCATCTACGGGGCGATGTTATTACACTAGGCCGCCATGAAACCAATGATATAACGCTGCCTGAAGTGACAGTTACCGGCAAGCACGCTGTGATTAAAATTAATGGCAACGGAATTACGATTGAAGATCTGGGCTCAACCAACGGAACTTTTGTGAACGGAGAACGTATCCGAAGCCGCCGGCTTAACCCGGGCGATATCGTCAGCCTTGGAAAAGTGCAGCTTACGCTTAAAGAGTAGCAATGAAATACATTTGCCGCATTGGAACCAACCCTTCCAACGATCTGGTTATCAGTGACCGGACCGCGGCCGATTACCATGCCCAACTCATTCTGGAGGATGACAACCGGGTATTTATTCAGGATCTGGATTCCCGATTCGGAACCCGACTCAACAATCAAAAAGTTGCGCTGGCTGAGCTAAAACCCGGTGACGATTTACGAATCGGGTTCGCTTCAATTGATTGGGAGAAGATCGTAAACGACTGGCAGGTACTCAATGAAGCATTTAAAACCAAAAAGCAACTCGAGGAATCTGAAAGTGAAAGGCTTAGTTTGAAACTTGCCAGCGAAGCTGGAAAACTCATCCCGGAATACGAACCGGGCGAAATCCAATCAAGGGGATATTCACTTAAAGAGTCAGTTGAAGATGAATCTGATAAATATACTGATATTCAACCTGATGAATTGAATAACGACAAGGATGAATCTGCTCCGGACAATCAACAAACGGAGAGTACGAACCCCCTGACTCCAATCAAAAATCCAGAAATCAAATCTGAGATTTCATCCAGCCCGGAGCTTGTAAAACCGGCTGTAATAAATGAAAGCAGACCGGCACCAAGCAGCAATTTAGCAGATCGTAATCAGCCACAGGTTAAGGTTGTTCCCAGAACCAGAGTTGAGGATGTATATATTCCCGAAAAGAAAAATAGCACAGGTTCCTGGCTTTTACCTACCGTTTTAATATTTGCCGGTGTTGGCCTACTGGTTTTTGCAGGATGGCTGCTTGCTTTGCTCAGCAATTAACCGCGCTCATTCAACCCCGATTCAATCGCTTCGTTCACAAATTTCACGAAAGGCAAAGCCGCTTTGTACATTTTTGTGCATGTTGAGGCAAAATCGGGCTTATTCACTTCCTTATCGCTAAACGAACAGGTAAATACGAAACTCTTGTAACGCAGCAAATCAATGGCGGGATGGTCGGCATCGTACCCTTTTGGGGAAGTTTTAAGCTGCTCGCCTTCCATTTCGCCCCATGGCGCCATGTGTTTGCTTTTCAGAATCTTGCGGAAGTTTGCGTGGTTGAAATGCAACTCCCTTCTCACAGAATTTAAAACGGAGGCTTCAGGCATCCAAATGCCAACGGCAATAAAGCTTGCCCCGGGTTGAATGTGAAAATAATATCCGGCGAAAGGTGACTTCTTGCCTTCTTTGGACATAAAAGCACCTATGTTGTTTTTGTAAGGGTTCTTATTGGCCGAAAACCGAACATCCCGGTTAATTCTAAACATGGCAGAACCCGGCTTCATCCCTGAAATATCAGGATCAAAAGCTGAAATACCCTCAATAATTCCGGCTACCACCGAAGTCATTTGCTTCTTAACCGAATCGTAATGTTTCCGGTGTGCGTCGAACCATTCCTTGTTGTTGTTGCGTTGCAAATCAGCAAGGAAGCTCAGGATTTCCTTCATGGCTTAGAATGGAAGATCGTCGTCGTCTCCGCCTTCGAAGAAATTCTGTCCCTGCGAAGGTGCAGGTTGAAAATTCGGTTGACCGGAATGTGCTGAGGGCGATGCGTTTTGCTGAGGA
>JAGQVC010000017.1 GCA_020438185.1 Bacteroidota bacterium | reverse complement strand
AACCAGGGGCCTGTAATAGTACAGTTCTGCGCAATTACACAGAAGTTGACAAAACGCCTCTGAATGGCATTTCTTACTATAGATTAAAGCAAACAGACTTCAATGGCGATTTCTCCTATTCGCAAACGGTAGCTGTGAATTTCAACAGTTCGGTTGCCGGAAATATTCACTGGCTTAACCTGAATAGTGAAACAGGTAATCTGCATGGTGCACTAAGCGGACGATTTGACGATATTCTTCATTACTCAGTTTACGATATGAGTGGAAGAATAATTTCAAATGGTTCCTTTAACCCTTCTCAGGGATTGTTTACGATTGAATCCGGACTAACGAACCAGGGTATTTACCTGGTTAGATTTACTGGTGATTCCGGATACTCGAGTATTTTCAAGGTGAGTCATCAATAATTCATTCCGAATTTATCAAAAGGCTTCTTTCGGGAAGCCTTTTTTATAGCATTTCAATTATTGCAGCCAACAATGTTCATTTCTACCCGTTATTTTATCTGGTATTATTATCATGCTGGATTCACTCCTCCTGCATATTCTGTATTTTTGCGTTAATCGGTATGGATTACCCATCAGAATATAAATCAAACAGAATTGGACATACTTTTCAGGCTATTCTGTCCGTGATTCTTCTCCTTTTGTCGGGTAGTATATTACTCAGGCCTGCAATGTTCACGAATATACCGTCGGCACTGGTTATTGCAGTATGCTCTGTGCTCTTGCTGCTTTCAGCAGGATTACTTTATATTTCGATTCTCAGGCTTGTAACCCCGCTTCCTGAGCTGAAATATCACAAGGATGGCTTCGATTGCAAAATAGGAACCTATACTTTACTTCATGTAAAATGGGACGATGTTCAGGATCTCGCCTTTATCAATACTAAAAACGAACAAATTCTGGCAGTTTCATTACAAAAAGCAGCATCTTATATTCGCCCATACAGAGGCTGGGCTTCCACTGTAATGCGCGCCCGGCTTAAAAATTATGGAACACCCGTAATATTATCCGCCAAAAGGCTACACATTCCGTTTGAGGAATTGCAACTTGGATTCGTGCATTACTGGAATGTTTACAAATTCGGAGAAAATTATTCCGTTTCTGAAACTCGCTTAAACCAATAAACAAAGGCGCTGTCCGGATACAATGAAACATTTATACTCTTTTCTGATTTTGTTTTTCATATCTGTTTGTGGGAATGCACAATCACTTTATTATCCGCCGCTTTCAGGCAGCACCTGGGAAACTATTTCTCAAAATGACCTTGGCTGGTGCCCCGATTCTGTGCAGGCACTTATTGACTACGCTGATTTGAATAATTCCAAGGCACTTATAGTTCTAAAAGATGGCAAGATTGCCCTTGAGCATTACTTTGACACTTTTACAGCAGACAGTATCTGGTACTGGGCATCAGCCGGAAAATCCTTAACGGCATTTCTAACAGGCTTAGCTCAGGAACAAGGCTACCTCAACATCAATGACACAACTTCAAGCTACCTGGGACCAGGCTGGACATCATTGACATCGGAACAGGAAGAAAAGATCACAATCCTGAATCAGCTTACCATGACAACAGGTCTTGATGACGGATATGGAGACGTGGATTGTACAATTGATACCTGTCTGCAATATCTGGCTGACCCCGGCACGCGCTGGGCATACCACAATGCACCGTACACATTGATAGATCCTGTGATTGAAAATGCTACGGGGGTTACAATGAATAACTTTCTGTTCACCAACCTAAGCCTCACAACCGGTATCTTCGGAGTTTATCTGTATCTGGATTTTAATCATGTATTTTTCAGTACAGCCCGCTCCATGGCTCGGTTTGGATTGCTTTGTCAGAACAATGCGATTTGGAACCAAAATGCAATTTTGGAAGATCAGGACTATTTTCAAAATATGGTTAATCCTTCGCAGGACTTAAACAAATCCTATGGCTATCTGTGGTGGTTAAATGGACAGGAATCTTTTATGCTTCCAGGCTTGCAGACAATTTTTCCGGGCATGCTTATGCCGGATTCTCCGGCTGATGTTTATTCTGCAATTGGCAGGGATGTCCAGTGTGTTATGATATCCCCTTCAACAGGTTACGTTATTGTTAGAATGGGAGAAGCACCTGATGGAGTTTCAAGTCTTGTTCCCACCATTTTGCCTAACATGCTTTGGAAAAAAGTTCTAAGTCTTGATTGCGGCATCACTTCTTTAAGTGAAGAATCAAAACAGGAGGCTATTTCTATTTATCCAAACCCGGGATACGGTAATTATAGAATCAATGGTTCGGTTATGATGCAATCCATGAAAGTATTTGATTTACAAGGAAGAATAGTATTACAAAAGTCTCAGCCAGGTACAGATTTTCACTTAACAGCACCAGCAGGAACCTATATCGTTCAGTTCAAATCAGAAAATGGTTCTGTAACACATTTTAAGCTCTCCCATAATTGATTAAACGCATCAGAATTATTGAAACTCCCCGCATGTTTATGCGGGAAATGAATACAGATGACGCTTTATCGTTTTTTCAGCTCAATGAAGATGAGGAAGTAATGAAATATACAGGCGATAAACGCTTTGAATCAGAAAATGCAAGCTTTGACTTTCTCAGCAAATACCCTGCTTACACATACGAATCCTGTGGTTTTGGCAGATGGACTTGCATATCAAAAAATGACAACAAGGTTTTAGGATGGTCGGGAATACGCAAACAGGATGATGGGATGATAGACCTTGGCTACCGTTTGCATCAGGAGTTTTGGAACCAGGGATTTGGAACTGAGTCGGCAATTGCCTCACTAAAAGTGGCCTTTGAAATTTACCATCTGCCCTGGATATATGCCAGAGCGAATCAGCAAAACACCGCTTCGATCAGGGTAATGCAAAAAGTTGGAATGAATCATTGGAAGTCCGATAGTCAGGACCATTTTTATAGAATATTTCGTAATGAATTCTTCGCTTCCGAAGAGGTTAGCATCTCTCTGCAGTAAGGCAATTTTGTTTACTTTGGCCTGCTAAATTTGTCAATCTATGATGCATGTCAATTTTCCGGTTGTTTTACTAGCCGCAGTTATTCCAATGATAATTGGAGCAATCTGGTACAATCCTGCTGTGCTTGGAAAAATGTGGATGAAACATTCTGGTGTTACGCCAGAAATGGTAAAGACTGGTAACATGGCGGTGATCTTTGGCGTGTCTTTCTTTTTCAGTTTTCTAATTGCTTTTTCTCTCCAATTTATGGTTATTCATCAGTGGCATTTATTTTCAATAGTTGCAGCAGATGATATGCAACCCGGTTCACCTGCGTCTCAATGGCTTGATTCCGCAATGAATTCATACGGGCAAAATTTCAGAACCTTTAAGCATGGTGCATTTCACGGGACCCTTGTCGGCATGCTTACAGCAATGCCACTGATCGGTGTTTTAGCCCTGTTCGAAAGAAAATCTTTCAAATACATTCTAATTCACGGACTTTACTGGACTATTTGTACTGCACTAATGGGCGGTGTTTTGTGCGCATTCAGCTAAAAATAAATTCCGTGCTGTCTAAACTCAAATCATACAACCAACATTTCTTCGATCGGGTTGACCCACTCCGTTTCGATGCTTTCAGAATTGTATTCGCATTAGCTCTGATGCTGCAGTTCTCATCATATATTAAGTTTGGATTTATCGAAAAGGGTATACTGGCTCCTGCATTTACATTTCATTTCCATTTCTTCCCATTTATCAAGCCTCTGCCTGCGGCAGGATTGAAATTCGCGTTGTTTCTCACACTAATCGGCCCCATGCTGATGCTGTTCAGAAAAACACTCAGGACAGGGGCAACTATTTACTTTATCTCGTTTGGATATCTCTTTCTTCTGGAAGAAAGTTATTATAACAACCACTTTTATCTCATACTTGTATTAACAGCATTTTATATTCTTTTTTCACAAAAAGGAAGCACTAAAAACAATCGGTTTGTATTCAAATGGCAACACGATCTGTTCGTATTTATGATATGCATCGTGTATTTTTTTGGAGGGCTGGTTAAACTAAATCACGACTGGTTTTTACTTCAACAGCCAACCAGAACTTTACTGGAAATGAATAGTGATGCTTCACCATTTCCCGGTCTTTTAAAATCAGAGTTTGCTGTATATTATATCACCTACGGTGGATTGTTCTTCGATTTATTGATTCCGTTTTTACTTCTGCTGCGGCGCACGTTTCCTTATGCCCTGGCACTTACGTTAATTTTTCACATTACTAACATTTTCATTTTTAACATTGGAGAAGGTGGTAATATTGGTGTTTTTCCCATTATGATGATGGGAGCCAACATTTTGTTTGCCCCACAAGTTGGTTTCAGGAAATTACTGGCGAGATTTATTCCCGGCGTTGAGCCGGTCTATAAAACCAACGATAAATCGCCGGATTTGCCTGTGCCTCACAATGCGAAATTGATCAGGATTGTTGTTTATTCCTTTGTTGCCCTGCAGTTGCTGCTACCAGCCAGACCAAACGTAATTAGCAATCGGGCGAGCTGGACCGGACAAGGCGATTTCTTTGCATGGCGCATGAAGCTGAACAACAAGCAAGTACAGGTTGCTTATTACTTTCAGGAATCCCGGGATTCGCCACGACAAAAAATTAATATCGGAAGGATAATTAACACGATGCAGATAAATTGCCTGGGGCAGCATGCCGATATGGTGTATAAGTTTGCCATGTATCTGGACGAAAGAATGAGAAAGGAAACCGGGAAGGATATGATAATTACTGCTGACATTCTTGTGAGCCTGAACGGCAGGGAACCCGCTCTGCTTGTGGATTCCACCACCGATTTATCCAGAGTGAGTTATTCGCCTTTCGTTGACCCGGAATGGGTGCTTCCTGCACCAGAGTGATGCTGGCATAATATTTACAATCCGGACCACTAAATCTTATTTTTATGAAAAAACAGTTTTTAGTGGCTGTGATATGCCTAACAATACTATTGCCTGAAATTCAAATTCAGGCTCAATCAACCGAATACAAGGTTATTACAATCGTTGAGTCTATAGTTCCGATGGGATTGGGGCGCTCTCGATTAATTGAAACACAAACACAGGTAAATGCTGCAGAATTTACGACTGAAAGAACCGATGGAAAGGATTCGAAACAAGGGAAGATTGATCGCGGAGATGCAAAAGTGGATGCATTTTCGGAAACTAAATTGTTGAACTTTTACAGTGGTGTCGGAATCAATTTTCAAAATATCGCTTCCAATGATGCAATCATAACTTCCAAAATTAATGAACTGTCAAAGGAAGGCTGGAAATTAGCCTTTGTGAACAGTGGCGTTGAAAGTGACGCCGGAGGCGATGACGGCAAAGGAATATTCATCACTCGTATGATATTTACCAAATAATGTTGGTCATTTCATCTATAAAAGCGGGAAAGCAAGAGCTCTCCCGCTTTTATTTTTTCGTAAGCTTTGGGTTATGTTGGTAAATAAATGGAGAAGAGTGACTTAGTAATTAAGCGGTTCACTATTTTTACACCCAAGAAATAAGCGCAGGCTTTCACTATTCTAAATGGCAGCACCTAAATTTCTCAGTACTTCAGGTTCATTTCACACTGAATTAAAAAGAAGGATCACCGACTATTTTCAAGAAGTTGGTCAGGCTCCAACAGGAAATTATCACCTGTTTATCAAGGCAATATTACTAGTTGTGGCTTTTCACCTGGTATACATACATCTGGTGTTTTTCACCCCATCCTGGTGGCTTGCATTAATTGAATGCATCATACTTGGTGGTCTTACAGCTTCAATTGGTTTCAACGTCATGCACGACGGGGCCCATGGCAGTTTCAGCAAATACAGTTGGATTAACAAACTGGCCGGACTGTCGCTCAATTTCCTGGGCGCCAATGTATTTATGTGGAACACAAAACACAATGTGATTCACCATGCTTACACTAATATTGATGGTATTGATGACGATATTGACGCAGGTCCATTGTTGAGATTATGTGAATCACAGCAATTAAGAAAAATGCATAAATACCAGCATTTTTATTTCTGGCTGGCTTATTCATTACTTTATATCTACTGGATTTTCTTCAGCGACTATAAAAAATATTTCACTGGCAAAGTGGGCAGTCTGCCTCTGAAAAAAATGAAGTTAAAAGACCACGTTTCATTCTGGTCATTTAAGTTGCTTCACTTAATCGTATTTGTTGTTATTCCAATTTACACTGTAGGTTTCTGGTCATGGTTATTAGGTTTTCTGTTGTATGGAATGTTCTCGGGACTTGTTCTTAGTATTGTATTTCAATTGGCTCACACAGTTGAAGAAACCCATTTCCCAGAGCCCGTGCAGAATAAAATGCCTGATGAATGGGCAATACACCAACTTAAAACTACAGCCAATTTTGCTACTCGTAATAAGGTAATCTCCTGGCTTGTTGGGGGCTTAAACTTCCAGATCGAACATCACTTGTTTCCGAAGATTTCGCATGTACACTATCCCCAGATTTCCAAAATTATTCGTAAAGCCTGCGAAGATTACGGGGTACAGTATATTGAACACCGCAGAATGAGACATGCAATCTGGTCGCATATCAATCATTTGAAAAACCTGGGGAAATTAAATCAGAGTACCGCAATCTGATATAATTCACCTGCCGGTTACTGCCATTTATCCACGAATTTCGATCATTGGTCGAATACCTCTTGAGCACCTGAAAGTATGTTGCTTAATTCGTGCTTTAAATAAGTTTCAGTCATGCAAAAGCCATTTACTATTATAGGAGCCGGAGGCTCTATTGCTAATAATCTGGTAGAAATACTAATTAAAAACAGAGAAATGGTCAGGCTTGTTTCCAGAAAAGGAATTATGGTTCCCGGTTGTGAAACTGTTGCAGCAGATGCTCTCAACTCTGTTTCCCTGCAGAATGCTGTTAAAGGCTCCCAGGTGGTTTATATCCTTATTGGTCTTGAATACAAGACGAAAGTCTGGGAAGCCCAATGGCCGGTTGTAATGCAAAACATAATATCAAGCTGTGAAGCAGAACAGGTTCCTGTCATTTTTTTCGACAATGTTTATATGTACGGAATAGTGAATGGTAAAATGACGGAATCGACGCCAATTAATCCCTGCAGTAAAAAAGGTAAGATTCGTGCATCAATTGCGCAAAGCTTCCTCGAAGCATGTGAATCAGGCCGGATTAAAGGATTAATCGCACGGAGTGCAGATTTTTACGGTCCGCATTCAGAAAAAATGAGCTTCTTTCACGCTATGACTCTTGATCCGATGCTGAAAGGTAAAGCAGTAAGGTGGATGATGAATGACAAAGTTCCTCACTCGATGACCTTTACGATTGACGCTGCTCACGGCATATATCTCCTTTCGAAAGATTCGACTGTCTGGAACCGTGTTTGGCACCTTCCTACTTCTGCGCCGGCATTAACCGGACAGCAGCTTATCCGGCTGGCAGCCGAAATTAATGGCAAAACAGTTAAGCACCAGGTTGTTGGCAAAGGCATGTTAAAAATACTGGGTTGGTTCATCCCTGCAATTGCAGAATCAATAGAGATGCTGTACCAGGTCGAGTTTCCTTACGAATTCGATTCAAGCGATTTCAATAAGCATTTTAATTACACCCCTGTTTCCTACGAAGATGGCTTAAAGATTAGCATCAGGAGACAGAAAAGTGGCAATTAAAACATTATCACTTCATTGATTTTAGAAGAAAGGCTAATGTTTTTGCTTCGGCATCACCAGCGTTTTGCTTATCAAAATCAGGATTGCTTGGATTGGCAAATGCATGAACAGCATCATATGAATGAAGTTCGAACTTATGACCTGAGGCCCTGACACCGGAACCAAAATCTTCTACCGCCTGTGCTGTAATATAAGGATCACGGGTTCCATGGATATACAACACATCCGATTGCATTTTCTTGATTTTGGATGCATCTTTCTTTGGAAATCCATAATACATAACGCAGGCTTTGGCCTGTTTACCTGCCAGTAAAGCAGCTTCAAAAGACCAGGTGCCACCCATGCACCAACCAAGAGTGTAAATCTCCTTGTCCCTGCCAACGTAATCCATTATACCATTTATTACAGCTCTGGCGTGTTCTTCATTGAGATTTCCCATAAGTTTTCCGGCCTGCCCGGCATCTGAGGCAATTTGGCCATCATACAAATCAATTGCTAAAACATGGATTCCTCCTAATTTATCGAACCACTTTTCAGCTTCATTTTTAATGTAATCGTTCAATCCCCACCATTCGTGAAATACAAGTAAAACCTTATTGCTTTCTGACCTGGCGGGAATGTAATAAGCAGATCCCATTTTACCGTCGGCAGTTTTGAAAGAAATTCCTTTTCCACGTTCATCTTCAAGGCTAAATGGTTTGGGCGCTTTGTGATCTGTCTTGAAGTTTTCATTTGTTGCCAGTATAGCCAGATCATTCCCGGCTGGTGTGCAGCAAGATTTCTGAGCATGCAGTAAACTACCAAAACTTAGATACAGCAGAGCAAGAAGGAAAGCGTTTTTCATTTTTATTATTTTATTCAAGGGAACAGAAGAATTTCTTATTTGTTGTACTAAGATAATTTATTCAAGATTAGTCAGCATGCTCGCTGATTTTGAACTTATCCAGTAGTTCACGCGATTTTTGCTTGAGCCAGGAGAGATCAGCTGCAGGTTTAGTTTCGCAAATTTCCTGATGCAGAGATAAAGTCATAGGGTTCTTTCCACTCTTCACTTTCATAAGACGGTTTAAAACCAAGATGAAGTTATGATAAGTTTCCCTTTGAAATTCTGAAATGAATTTATTTCTGCGTAAATAGATTTTAAAAGCGTCAACCAAAGAAAAGAACGGATCATATTCATCCATTTCGTAATACACTTTCATTAGTAACGATTTGGAATCCAGATGATAGTAAACATCATTAAACTCTACTCTGAGTAACATGCGGAGCGCCTTATCGTATTCGTTTCTTGAAAAGTGAACCCATGCCATGCTATATGTGTAGGCATTTTCACTGAATTCCGGGTTCAACTTGCTCCGATATTCTTCAATAAATGTATTCACCCAGTCAACTTCGCCAAGTCGCAAAGCTGTTGTGACAATATTCTTAAAGTCAGGCTGAGAAACATAATTTCCTTCATACAAGAGATTTCGATTCACCATCATCTGATATAAATTAAAAATCTCCCGAAGGGAACCTTCCTCTCCCCGATTAATGCGTCTAATGCAATAATTTTGGGCAAATACATACATTCCACGTTGCTCTGTTGGGCTAAAAAGATGACCCGACTGTTCGAGTTCTTTTAAAAGCTCCTGGTAGTTTCCGGCATTGTCGGGTTCAGTGAGCGATACATGAATCAATCTGTAAATCCGAATGGCAGGGATATCATCGAATAACTGATTGCCCAGATATTTCACCATCTGGTCGAAGAAACTCAGATTATAATCAACGCTGAGAATATTTCGCCGGTTAATCATCTCGCAATAATATCTGAAGCCCCTTGCCAAATACGTAATCTCTAGATTATCAATAACTTCTTGTAGTGATGAATCGAAAGCGCGATTCCTTTTTTCGGAAGTATACTGATAAGCCAACTCACTAATCTGGTGTTCGTTGAAGAAATAAACAGAATCGCGGTAAGGCTCCTTATTATTAAGCTGCCTGACTGATTCAAGCTCCTGAAGAAAATATTTGTCCTGATTTCGCTTATTCAGACTCTGCATCAGGTAGTATTTCTTCCTGAATTTGTCCTGCTGAAACTCGAGTATAGTAAGGAACTCTTCCAACAACTTAGTCAGATCTGACTGCAGATAGCGTAGCTTTTGTTCTTCAAAAACCTCATCAGGATAGTGCTTAGCAAAGAATTCTTCTTTGTTCAATTCTGATGAAGCGAAATCCCCGGAATACAGACAAAGGTTGTCCAAAAACAAAACAAGATTCTGGTTTTTGTTGAAAAATGGTGAAGCCACAAAAGTTTGAAACTCCTTCAATTCCTTTTTGGACAAAGAGCTTAAAATCTGTATCAGCTTACTTGCTTGCATATTCCGCGTTCTCACAAAAATAGAATTTTATTGGTCGGTGAGAACATGTAATTCATAGTGAGCCGATAAACTCGGCGATAAACCAATTATTCAGATGTTTGATTAACCATTTGAATATAAACATCTTATAACTAAATAATCGTAAAAGAAATTTCTAGTGAATCCAAATTTGTGAACCGATAGTTTGACAAATCTGTTACAATAATTAGAAGATTGTATTCGTATATTTGAAATAACAATTAATACAGGAGTCATGAAAAGAAGCTTTACACTGTTAAAAGGACTTGCGCTGGTTGCTGCAGTTCTCTTCAGTTTCAACAGCAAAGCTGCTGAAGGCTGTGAAACAAGTTCCGGTTCATCGGTAACAGAAATATTTCTAACCGTTCCAAATGACGGAACGATCTCTGCTTCGACGATCCTGACGCTTAAAACTGAATTGAGCGCTGCTAATGGCGAACGTTCAGCTCAGATTATCCAGAATTTCAGTCCTGAAGGTAAAGAAACAACGGAAAGATCTGTGTCTTTCAAGGATGGTAAAGTTGACGTAGATATCATCATCAGAGGGTCTGATCTTCAACCATTCCTGAGACCGGTTTATACTGAGCCTGTTGTGAAGGTTCGCATTGCATCAATTATATCGTACATAACTGTCGATAACATTTCCGGGGTAATGACCGCCGGAGAGACCGGGACGGGTAGTTCAGGAATAGCATCAAGAATTTTGGATTTACACGTTTCAGTGGAGGAAAACTCAGTTGAAATTTCAGATCAGGCATTTGCTGCTTTCTCGTTGGAATCACATCCGGGGAATCTTTCAGATTATCAATTTTCTGCTCGTAAACCGCGATTGACTGAGGCTGATGTTGTTTTGTATCCCAATCCTGCTGCCGGTGGTAATTTTAACATTAACATGAACAATTCGGATGCAATCATTGAAAGCATTCAGGTATTTAATACGATTGGGTCACTGGTTTACAGCAATAGTTCGAAAATGAGCTCAAAGGGTGTTTTAAAAATGAACTTATCTGATGCTCCGGCTGGAGTTTATTTCATTCGAATCACAACTGATCAGGGTGAAATAGTTAAGAAATTTAACATAACAAGATTTTAAGATAACCTGTTTTCTGTTTGACGTCTTGCCCTACCATCACGGGGCAGGACGTTTTTTTTTATGGTTTTCATAATATTGCTGAATGCAATTCCGGAGTTCAATCGTCCTGCTATTATTTCTGTTCACAGCTCCAGCGTGTCGTCCCAAAGCAACATGTGGTGATATCCAATTCAATTCGGCAGAATCATATGTTGAATTTGTTGAATTACAAAAAAGCCGGATAGACAGCGCGATGCGTAAATTGGACCAGGCATTTGAGAAAGGCTCAGACCAAAACATTAAAATCAGGTATAATCAGCTGGTAAGTACTTGTGATTCTGTTTTATTACAGACCAGGGACTTAAGTCCGTTTGTGCAGGATTCAATTCTTAAAAACTCATCGTGGAAGCTTTTCAGTTTTTACAACGAAATCTTTCATAATGAATATCGCGAACTGCTTGAAATTTACTTTGCAGAATCAATTCCTGACTATATAGCGAGGCAACATGCTCAAAGTATAATGAAGCAGGTCAGTCATGATGAAGATTCGTTGAGAATGATCTTTCAGGAATCTGTGAAAACTTTTGTGCATAGAAATGCAGCAGACTGAACCGGTTTCAGAGCTCTCTTTCATTTATTTTGCAACGTGAAAGCAATTGCAGCTTGTTTAGCATTTACTATTATTTCTGCTTTGACGAAAGCTCAAAATCTGGTACCCAATCCCGGGTTCGAGCTTTCACTCAAGCCGGTTAAATCAGTGTATGCTGGAAATATTGATTGGGCTTCGCCCTGGTTTCCTGCAGGCAAAGGCAGTCCGGATTTAATTAAAAATGGAGAGGTCCCATACGGAGAACAAGATGCTGCGGATGGAAATCAATATGCAGGAATTATTCTTTACGACAGAGACAATTCTGAATTCAGAGAATATCTTGAAGTTAAATTAGTTAGAGCCTTAAAGCCGTCTGAGGAAGTCTGCCTGCGGCTAAAAGTCTCGGCTGCAGACCGATGTCGCTATTTTACAGACGCTCTGGGATTCTCTCTCACAACTGATAGCCTGATAAATAATACCTGGTCAACTATCCGGCGGGAGCCGGAAATGAGAACACGTAAATTTGAAGCTTTAAGCGACACCTCTGAAAGCTGGCAACAAATTGAACTTACCTATACAGCTAAGGGTGGCGAAAGATTCCTTACGATTGGAAATTTCAGAAATGATGCCTCAACCGGGTTACAAACGAACTTTAAGGAGTCTTACCTGAAGCTTGCCTATATCTATATTGATGATATTTTTTTGGGTCCATGCAAGCCGGAAGTCCCGGGCGAATTGCAACCAATAGTGGAACAATTGCCCGGGGGAGCAGAGGTTTTACCTGCTTCAAAACTGCATGTCCCCAACATTGTTACTCCTAACGGCGATGGATTTAATGACGTATTTTATATTTATGGACTTCCGCGCTACAGCCGGCTTACGATTTTTAATCAAAGCAATAAAAAGGTATATTACAGCAATAATTACCGGAACGATTGGGATGGCTCAGGACTCGATTCGGGTAATTACCGCTACGAGCTTGCGCTACCGGATGGGAATATAATTTCCGGACCGGTTGATGTTGTTCGTCGGAAGCATTGATGCGTCTGAGCTGTTTTCAATTGAATAAATTACGTGCCTAAGGTAAATGACT
>JAGQVC010000178.1 GCA_020438185.1 Bacteroidota bacterium | reverse complement strand
TTATTGTTCCAACGGCGTCTGGCCTTACCTGCGCAAATTCATCTTTATTGCTTAATCCTTTAACAGACCCGCTAATTTTCATTTCGAGCCTTGCCGTCCCTTGTAACGCCTGCACTTTTCCTTCCGGAAAAAATGAAGCCATTTCCTTTAGATCAACATCAGATGTAAAACGACAATCAACAAGCAAATCTGTAAAATCACTTAACAGCAAGCTTCCTTGCGTGCTTCCTTCTTTCATCCTGAAAGCAAAGTCATTCATCTTTAGCATACTCGTTTTTAAGTTGCGTCGCTGACCGTTTGTAAATTCACCTTTGATTGAAATACCATTCAGGGAAACTTCGTTGGGCTTGTATATAACATTACCTTCATTGATTCCAAATGAAATTTTAACCAATGGATTTTGTTGCTTATCCCATTCACCTTTAATTTCAGCATTGGCATAAAACTTACCATTGCTCTCGTAATCACTTGTATACCTGGAATATTCAGGCGGAAGCAGTGAAATAAATGAAGATATATCAAGATCTTCTCCGGTAAGTACCAGATTCAAATCAACACCTTCCTCAATCAACATCACTCTTCCATCTACACCAATATTTGTTTGAGCAACTAAAACATTGCCTTCTGTAAAAGTATACGACTGTTTTTCTTGATCTACCTGCAATTTGCAGGTAAGTTCACAAGCTTTATCATCAACCCAGATTATATCCCCGTTTTGCAGCTTTCGGGTCTGAAATTCTGCTTCCAGATTTAGATTAAAGGAGGAATCCCCAAACGCTCCGGACGCTTCAGCTTTAGAAATTTCTGAATTCCAGAAAAACGAATCATGTACAAGCCCGACATGAAGCGCAATGTTCCGAAGCGACAAATTTTCTATTTCAAACTTAAAGGAGCTCTCTGCATCTTCAACTCCTTGCTTAATAACATTGTAGTTGACTCTTCCCTCAGAGTCAGAAAGCACATTTATCTCTCCTCCTTCAACTAATATAGCTTTCGCTGTATATTCTCCTTTCACAAAATCCATCCAACCAAAGCTGAAGACTATTCGATTTGCTTTTAAAAAGTAACCTGCTGCTTTGTATGGCGCTCCATGATGCATTCTTACATTTTTTAACTCAATGGAGGCATGAGGAAATGTACTCCAGAAAGCCAGCTCAACTTCGTCAATCTCAACCTTTGTATTTAGTTGCTGATTAAGTCTGGCAACAAAATAGCTTTTAACATCATCGTTGTAAATGAGCAAAACAGCCCATATGATGATATTTGTCAGCACAAATGCTGAAAGTAAATAAGCTAAAATCTTTTTCAGCAGCAATAAAGGTTTCTCACCTCCGCGGCCCGAGTCCGTATTCATCTGTTGCAATTTCGATTCCTTCGAAATGCAAACGCATCAACTTCCACTCAAATTATTCAGTATAAAATGTTAGTACTTCGCTTCCTATGATTCCGCAAGCAAAGCCTTGAAAATTGCTGTCATCTTGACTTCAGCTTTAGAAGCCGCTTCAATTACATCTTCATGAGTAACTTCAACAATCCGACCTTCAACACCAATATCAGTTATCACCGAAACGGCAAAGCAGGGAATACCCATATGTCGCGCTGTAATTACTTCCGGTACTGTTGACATGCCAACTGCATCACCGCCAATAATACGCATGTACTTATATTCTGCAGGAGTTTCAAAGCAAGGACCGCTAACACTTACATAAACACCTTCGTGGATTTTATAACCTAGTCGTCCGGCAATCTCATGAGCCTTCTTTATTGTTGCACGGTCATAAGGCTCGCTCATATCAGGAAAACGGGGGCCGAAATACTTGTCATTTGCGCCGATTAGCGGATTGCTGGGTAATAGATTGATATGATCATTCAGAATCATTACATCACCTATCTCAAATTCCGGATTCACACCTCCACTTGCATTGCTTACAAAAAGCCTCTTAATACCAAGTTCTCGCATTACGCGCACAGGATATCCAACTTGCTGCATATTATATCCCTCGTAATAGTGGAATCTTCCCTGCATTACTACAACTGGCTTTTCCGAAATATACCCGAAAATAAGTTTCCCGCTATGTCCTTCAACTGTCGACACTGGAAAGTGAGGAATATCACTGTAACTGATTGAGAAACGAATATCAATTTCATTAACGAGCCCTCCCAGGCCTGTGCCTAGAATAATTCCGCATTCCGGTTTGAACGAGCCGGTTAATTCATTAATGTACTCAGTGGTTTGATTTATTTGCTCTGACATAATCTAAAATCGCTTTATTAAAATTATCTGGATCTTCAAATACCACAACAGGTTCAGGACAATACCATTTTTCAAGTAAATGCGGCTCAAGTTTATTTTTCAATCGCATCAAATCCTTAGTGGTGGTTATACAGATGCCGTCCTTTGCGGCAAACTTAACCATATTTTCTTTGACTTTTTCAAGCTCAGTCACACTGAAGTCATGATGATCAGGAAATTGAGAATGCGTAAATTCAGTTGCTTTCTGACCGAAATAACTAATCATAGGCTCCGGGTTTGCGATACCGGTTAGCAAATAAACAGACTTTCCATCAAGCTCTTCCATATTTAAAGTCTTACCTCTTATATTTCTGAGATTTTGGTATTCGTATCGACTAAAAAACACTCGTTTATTTCTGAATAAGTTTGTCAGTCCTTTATCAGGAGTTATAGGTGATTTGCTGATAATAATTAAATCGGCATACCTATATCTGCTATTCAAATCTCTCCGCCTGCCGGCGGGAAGTAAACAATCCTTTGATTGCAGACTTGAATAATCGTATAGTAAAATCGAAAGGCCTGGTTTTAATTTTCTGTGTTGAAATGCATCATCTAAAATTATAACTCCACAATTTGAATTTTTTGATAAAATATTCTCAATCCCTTCAACACGATTTTCACAAACATACACATCCAGACTCGGGTTTAAATACTTGAACATCAAAGGCTCATCTCCGCAATCTGAAGTATTACTTGAATCCTCAACTTTTCTAAAGCCAGTGGTTTTTCTTCCATATCCGCGGCTGAGCACCGCGGGATTGAAAATTTTCAGCACATCACTGATATACAATGTGTGGGGTGATTTTCCGGTTCCTCCCAAGCTTATATTGCCAATTACAATGATTGGAAAGTCAAATCCTTTGGATTTAATTAGTTCGGCATCAAACAAAAAATGCCTGACCTTCAAAATTAAACCGTAGAGAAAAGACAATGGAAGCAACAAATACTTCAGCATGTGCGAAAAGTACAAAAACCTACATTTGAAATTTATTTACAATTCATGCTTATAAAAGAAATTATCTCATCACTGGAATACTGGGCACCTCGCGCATTTCAGGAAAGCTATGACAATTCTGGACTTCTGACAGGTAACCCCAATGTTGAATGTTCTGGCGCCATCATCTCACTCGATGCTACAGAGGAAGTTGTTGATGATGCTATTAAAGCCAATTGCAACCTGATAATTTCTCATCACCCGATTTTGTTTTCAGGCTTGAAATCTCTTACAGGTAAGACTTATGTTGAACGAACCATCATCAAAGCAATACAGAATGGCATAAGTCTTTATGCATTACATACTAATTTGGATAATATTCATGGCGGAGTGAGCTTTAAAATGGGCAACTTGTTAGGTTTAAAACATATGCGGGTGCTTAAGCCTTCGGCTGAAAATTTACTCAAACTGGTCACCTATGTTCCGGTCGATCATCTTGAAACCGTTTGTAACGCTGTCTTCAACGCCGGAGGTGGGAAAATTGGCAACTATGATGAATGTTCATTCTCTGTAAGCGGAACAGGTACATTCAGACCGAATGAGCACGCAAAACCATTTTCGGGAAGTCTGAATAAAAGACATAGTGATGTCGAATCTTGCGTGGAGTTTCTGGTTCGAAAAGACCAGTCAGAAAGTATCCTTCATGCATTGAAGCATGCTCATCCATACGAAGAAGTAGCTTACGAACTAATCCCGTTGTACAATAAAAATCAATTCGTAGGAAGCGGTGTAATAGGGGAGTTTGACACTCCGGTCGAATACAAAGACTTACTCAATATTATTAAACAAACTTTTGGCGGAACAGTAAGGTTTACCAGAGCTCCGAAAGAAAAAATCAACACACTGGCTCTTTGCGGTGGATCGGGTAGCTTCCTTCTTGAAACGGCAATCAGTCAGAACGCCGATGCTTATTTAAGTTCGGATTTTAAATACCATCAGTTTTTCGATGCTGTTGACAGGATTTTCCTGATGGATATCGGGCACTTTGAGGGTGAGCAATTTACAATGAATTTAATTCAGGATTTTCTGATTGAAAAATTTCCTACCTTTGCGGCCCGGCTAACTGAACACAAAACAAACCCGGTACTTTACTACTAACAACCTATGAGTACTACTATTCCAGCAGAAACTAAATCAGAAATCTCAGTAGAGGAAAAGCTTAGAGCACTTTACAAATTACAGGTAATTGATTCTGAAATTGATAAAATCAGGAT
>JAGQVC010000177.1 GCA_020438185.1 Bacteroidota bacterium | reverse complement strand
CTCTTGAAATTAATATTCAATTACAATGAAAAAAATCGAAGTTAAAGCTGTTATTGACAGGAGTCCGGATTTAGTCTGGGAATGTTTTACTAATCCAAAACATATTTGCAATTGGAATTTTGCATCATTGGATTGGTATTGTCCAACAGCGATGAGTGAATTAAAACCGGGAGGGCATTTTACTTACCGCATGGCATCGAGGGATGGCTGTATGGGTTTTGACTTTGCGGGCACGTTTATAACAGTGGAGCGAGAAAAACATTTATGTTACAAACTTGGTGACGACAGGCAAGTCGATGTGGTATTTTTCGCCGAAGGCGAAAGGACACTGATAACTGAAACCTTTGACCCGGAAACCTTAAATGATGCCGAGATGCAAAAAGCCGGATGGCAGGCTATATTGAATAATTTTAAAAATTACTGTCAATCCCAATAAAAAAGCATTCTGCTTTAAAAGCCTTATTGTGACTTAATAACTTTAATTACCGAAACGCCATCGGCCGTTGAGGCCTTAAGTAAATAAATGCCCGAAGGAAGATTAGCAATGGATGCACTCCAGGATTTTCCTTGGATACTTTGATTAAATGTGACAGGCATTTCTCTACCGGAAGCGTCCAATAAATTGAATTGAATTTTCTCCTTGATAGAATGCCCGATTTTAACAACATTAAGCATGTTTGTTGATGGATTCGGGTACACAGAAAAAATATCGTTTTCGAAGCCTGGAGTAAAAATACCAGTTGTATCAACCGGAATACTGTCTGAATTGGCAGATCCGGGAGTTGGAAAATAAATATCCTGCCAGTTGTCTGAGCCATCCGGAAAACGACCATAATTAACTAACGAATCAGTTCCTGGATATTCCACGGCATCAATTAAAACATCGCCTTCTGGTCCGAAAAGTCCAATAAACCCTCCGTTGGGATTTAACTGAAAATTCAAATGTGTAGCACCCTGAATTGTATTTTGGTCGGCCCAGAGAATTTTAAATCCACCAGCAGCAATTTCCAGCTGTGAAGGAACATTAGGAAAAGTAAATAAAGAAGGATTTTCGATGTTATTTGTGATTGTGTAACCTGCAATATTTAAAGGTTCGGATTCTGCATTATACAATTCAATCCAATCGTCGAGCTGATTATTAGGATCCGGAAAATCCTGGTTAAATGCATTTATTTCATTAATAAATAAGCCTGGTGCGGTGAAAACCGGAATATTATCATTGTCGCGCAGAACAACTACAACCGAGCTGGATGCTCCGATCTGAAGTCCGTTGCTAACTTGTACAATAGTAAAAACCACTTGTTCATCCGGTTCAATTACAATATCATCGAACGCAGTTACAGTAAATGAAGCTTCGGTGCTTCCGGGCTGAATCTGAAATAATAACTGACCTGAAAAGGCAGTTGGATTGGTAAAGAAATCATTACTCACACCGGGGCCGCCATAAATATTTACTACTACATTAAAAAGTGAAGCTGAACTAATATCCGTGCTTAAATTTATAGTAACCGCCGAACCACCTTCATCAACATAAACAGTGTCCTCAACAAACTGAACTTCAGGGAAATCCTGTTCGGTACTCAAAATTGTTACACTTACCGCATCGTCTTCTCCGGGAGTTAATCCACCCGACAGGGTGCCAAGAATAAAAGTTACATTTTCATTTACTTCGGTGAGACCATCGGAAAGGGCCTGTACGGTAAAACTTACGTCGGTTGCATTAGCAGGAACAGTTAAATGAATAATTCCATTCTCAGCTGCAGGATTAGTTGAATAATCCTGAGGCGTGATTCCCGGAAATTCAAGTATTTCAATCTCAACGGTCTGAGGCGTAAACTGCGCCTGATCAATATGAAGTGTTAAGGTAGCCAGTGAACCTCCTTCAAGCACCTGAACAGCAGTTTGGGTGAAATTTATTTCAGATGCAAATGGCTGAGTTGAGCCTCCTTCCCAATCGGGCCAGTTGCCTGTTCCTGCGGCCTGACCATTATCAAGTGACCAGTAATTGATATTATTTATAATGCTCAAAATTTCTGGTCCGGTAACCTGTAAAGGTGAAATATTAAGAAAGCCGTTATCAATATTAATATTTGTGACATTGACGAAAGCAATTGCCGTTTCACCATTAACGAGCGGAGGAGGAAGACAGGTAATAAACTGTAAATATGGAATGCTGTCGCAAAGCGATGACCAGATGTATGAGCTAATTCCTGCAATGAATGATGGTGTTTCGGGCGCACCGGTATAGGCAAGAATTTCTTCACCCTGGCCCAGAGAATGGTACAAACGGCCTTCGGATGAACCGGGGCCATTTATATTCATTGAACTACCGTTGTCCTGCAAAATAACTACTGTTCCCGGAGGCAGAGCTGTGTCCGCACTAGTCCAGATAACCGTTTGTTCGTTGTCAAGTAGGGCAGATCCGGTCCATTTATTATCTGTGAAGCTGATTTGCGTTCCCGGTTCAATTTCGATCGTGTTTACAAAAGCTATAGCCATTGGGGGATCACTCTGAAACCCAATAAAAGCAATGCCTCCCGGCGGGAGGCTTTGCGCGAATGAGTTCAAAATGAGCAAGGAGCAGAGTATCGTCAGGAAATTTCTTTGCATAACTAAAGTTCAAGACCGTGGTCTTATACGATTTTATCAAAGATAAGGTTTTCCCATAAGAATCGTTTCGGGTAACTTAATGAACAACAGAGATTTTGCTGTAGGTTCTTGTGTTGTTTTTACCAATTCTAACCAGATAGATTCCGTTTGACCAGGAACTACAATCAATATTTACCAAAGAATTACTGCCGGTGTTACCGGTAAACATAATGCGGCCGTTTAGATCGAAAACGTGTATGTTTAAATTTTCGGCTTCGCCTGATATACTTATATTAAATGACTGGTTGGCCGGCGAAGGGAATATTTTACCGGAAACAGTTTCGGTCAATTCAATTGAAGATGTTGCATTTGATGCGTCAGGCGTAGTTAATCCGGAATTGAAAATAACCCAATCGGTACTTAATTCATCGGTTCTACCGTAGCTCTGATCTGGACCAAGTGCAGGAACGGAAATACTATCGATAACTTCGCCGGTAATATTATATAAGCCTACAAATTCACCTGAAGCTGAAATTGTGAAATTGGTATGCAGGGCTCCCTGAGCCGGACTGTTGTCAGCCCAAACGAGCTTAAATCCTCCTGCTTCGATTATAGTTGAATTGTCGCCAACCGGAAATTGGTGTTTAGTTGTATTGGTAACTTCATCTGTAATATAAAGACCGGCGAGATCCTGAGAAACATCAGCTCCGTTATAAATTTCTATCCAGTCATCGAACTCTCCGTTTTCATCGGTTACGGTGGAAGTGTTTGAGGCACTCACTTCATTTATGTACAAATCGGTTACGATAATAACTCCGTCATTATCAGATATGTTGATTGTTGCAGTTCCAAACTGTCCGACATTAAAACCGGCACTTAAACCATCAATAGAAAGAGACATTGTTTCGTTTCCTTCTTCTTCTGTATCATCAATCAGGTTAATAACGAAGCTAAATTGAGTTGCGCCTGCAAGAAATGCTGCATCAATCACACCGGCATTAGCCGGTGGAGTAGTGGTATAATCGGCGGAAGAAAGCTCATTTTCAGAAATAAGAATAGAAAAATTACCATCCGAATCGGCAGCAGGTGCGATATTCATGGTAACTGTTAAACTTCCGCTTCCTTCATTTGCATTGTATTCGGCTGATGCAAAACTGATGAATGAAACTCCTTCGGGATCATTGATTTCAAAATTGAGTGTGTTTTGGGTTCCGGCAATTAATCCGGGGCTGAGAGATGTTATTGTAAAAGTCCCTGTTTCAACACCTTCGGTGAAAACATCAGCCAGAGCTGAGATGCTGAATGATGCAGAAGTTGCACCAGTAGGAATATTGATTAAGATATCGTTGCCTTCGAAAGCAGGATTTGAGTTAAAATCATCGGTACTGGCATTCCCGCTCAGACTAACAATCATGTTTTGAGAACCAGAGGCAGCCGGACTAATTGAAAATGTAATTGTTGCAGCGCCAGCACCTTCATCCATTGAAAGAAAACCTGTTTGAAAACTGATTTCTGAAGGGTCTGGTGTTATAAAATTGAAAACCCAGTCCGGCCAAACTTCATATCCTGCCAAATCCGGATCATCATCGTAGGTCCAGTTTTCCGGGTCCATAATAATTGCAAGAATATCAGCAGGACTTCCGATGAAATCATTGAAGTCAATAAAAATATTATCGGCCTCTGTTACGTCACCTGGAACTGCTATCGCATTAATACCTTCTACGAGAGGTTCCGGGAGGCAGGTGTTATTGTTGGATGAGCCTCCAGATGTTGTATTGCACACATCCAGAAATAAGTTAGTACTAATTGCAGCTATGAAAGAAGGATTCGCTGCATCGCCGGTGTAGGCTAAAATCTGATCACCGGTAGCGCTAAGTCCGCTCAGTCCCCCTTCAATAATTCCCGGACCTTCTACTGTGCTCACACTT
>JAGQVC010000176.1 GCA_020438185.1 Bacteroidota bacterium | reverse complement strand
AGCATCGATCTCAGTATGTACCTCCTCAATCATTCGCACCTGGCCTTGGTTGGAGGCTCGGCTTTTGGCTGCAACAATTCGGTTCGTCTTTCTTATGCTACCTCCGAAGATGTGCTGACAGAAGCTGTAAAACGATTAAAGTCTGGTCTGGAACAACTCAGCTAAACATGAACAGACAGGAGTTGCAGCGAATTTTCGAACATTTCAGGTCACTGAAAATTGTCATCATTGGAGATGTAATGGTTGACAGTTATGTGTTTGGCCGGGTGGATAGAATTTCACCCGAAGCTCCGGTGCCTGTTGTTAAAGTTACCGGAAAGGAAAACAGGCTCGGTGGAGCAGCGAATGTGGCCAGGAATATCCGCGCGTTGGGTGCAACTCCAATTTTAGTTGGAGCAATTGGCAACGACCGCGACGGAGATAATTTTGTGAACCTCATGACTCAGGAAGGAATGAGTGTAGCCGGATTAATTCGTACAGACCGGCATACCACAGTTAAAACAAGAATTATTGGCAATAAGCACCAGTTACTCAGAGTTGACGAAGAGGATGAGTATCCGGCGACAGCCGATGAAGAGCAAAAAATAATTGCTCACGTAAATAAAATTATAGGCGACGAAAAGCCCGATGCCATAATATTCGAAGATTATGATAAAGGCTTTATTTTTAGAAACCTGATTGAACAGGTTGTCGAAATAAGCCGGTCAAAAAATATTGTTACAGCAGCTGACCCGAAAGCCAGAAATTTCCACTTTTTCAGAAAAGTTGACCTCTTTAAACCCAATCTTAAGGAAATCCGCGAAGGTCTTGCAATTCATGTGAATCCTGCTGACAATGAATCAGTAATTCAGGCTGATAAAAAATTGAGGGAAATACTCAACCACCGCCTCAGTCTCATTACCCTTTCTGACCATGGACTTGCTCTGTGCAGCAACGATGAATTAATCCGAGTTCCTGCCGAAGAAATCCATATTGCTGATGTTTCCGGTGCCGGAGATACTGTAATCAGTACGGCAACTTTATGTCTGGTTTCAGGTATTGATATGCAAAGCCTTGCACAAATAGCAAATCTGGCAGGAGCTGAAGTATGCGAAAAAGTTGGTGTGGTGCCCGTAAATGCCTCCGAATTACTCGACAAAGCTCTGATTGCCTTAACCGATAGTGTTAACAACGAATGACAAAACAATCCGGCGCAGCACCTGTTCATGCTACTGATATGAATGTAACTCCTTATGCCGACAGCCGGGAAGGCAAAAAAGAGCAGGTCGAAGAAATGTTCGATAACATTTCGGGCAAATACGATTTTCTCAACCGCTCTTTATCTTTCGGAATTGATGTTTGGTGGCGGAAAAGAATGATCAGGGAACTAAAAAAACTTAAACCACAATCAATTCTTGATGTTGCCACCGGAACTGCAGATGTTGCACTTGAAGCAGTTTCGCTGAAGCCTCTGAAAATTACCGGTATTGATATATCCGAAGGGATGCTCGGAATTGGCCGGACAAAAGTTGCCCGAAAAAACCTGGAGAGCCTCATCACTTTAGTGAAAGCCGATTCAGAGGCAATTCCATTTAGCGACAACACATTTGATGCAGTTACAGTTGCCTTTGGTGTTCGCAATTTTGAAAATCTTTCTCTGGGTCTTCGCGAAATAAACCGGGTGCTTAAACCGGGCGGGAAATTGGTAATTCTGGAGTTTTCACGGCCTTCTCTGCCTGTAGTTAAGCAGTTATACGATTTTTATTTCCGAACTATCTGTCCCTGGTGGGGAAAGGTAGTGTCTAAAGATTTCTCGGCTTATCGCTATTTATATGATTCGGTTAAAGCTTTCCCGGAAGGGAAAAACTTTACCAACATCGCTTCTGCCGCAGGCATGAAAGATATGAAGTCAAAACGTGTAACCCTTGGCATCGTGAGCCTGTACACGGGTATAAAATAATCTGAACCGGAAGTCGTTGAATAGGACAGTTACCACAGGTTTGAATTTATTTCTGAGAACGATAATGTTGCCGCTTCTGCTGGCTGCAGGCCTTTCTTTGCCTGCTCATGCGCAGAAGCGTAAGGTGCTTAATTTGCCTAATTACGATAAGCAAACAATCCATTTCGGATTTCTTTTGGGTGTGAACACGCTCACATTTATTCCCAAAACAATTGAAGATTTACGGACCATCGATTCCGTTCTCATAATTAATCCCAAACCGGGAACCGGCTTTAATCTTGGCATCGTTTCAAACCTTCATTTGGGAGATAATTTCGATTTGCGTTTCCTGCCGACTCTTTCGTTCGGCGAGCGCAGTCTGAATTATGCGATTTATACACCGGCTTTGGATTCCACTTTTACTAAATCCAAAAGGGTCGAATCTACTTTACTAGAATTTCCAGTGTCGATAAAATTTAAATCGGCCAGATTGAATAATGGCCGGGCTTATATAATTGGTGGAATTAAACCAGTGATTGACCTGGCTTCTCAGGATAAGGTAGACGACCAGGGAGAGCGGATTCTTAAGCTTAAACGCAACGACCTGTATTACGAAATCGGCTTCGGGCTGGATTTTTATTCGCAGTATTTCAAGTTTACGCCTGAAGTAAAAATGGCCTACGGTCTCAGTAATATTTTGGTTCAGGAAAACAATATTTACACATCGGGGCTTAGAGCTTTGCAAAGCAAGGCATTTTACCTTTCCTTTACCTTCGAATAAGGTATGATTCAGGAATTACGACTCAGGCTGGCTCCGGAACTTGGATTCAGCATTGAGAATCTGGAAAATTATTTACGAAAAGATCTCGGCGTTCCGCCGGATGAGGTTTTCAGAGTCGAAATAATCAAGAGATCAATCGACGCAAGGGGCCGAAAAGTAATGGTAGAGCTAAACCTGAGAGTTTTCAGGGCTGAGCTTCCTGATGAGAATCAAAACCCCTTCGAAGCATACCCACAGGTTGCATCCGCTACGGAAGTATTCGTAATCGGAGCCGGTCCGGCCGGTCTCTTCGCTGCATTGCGGCTGATTGAATCAGGCCTGAAACCCATTGTGCTTGAACGTGGCCAGGATGTAAGGAACAGACGAAGAGACCTGGCAGCAATCAACAAAGATCACATCGTAAATCCCGAATCCAATTATTGTTTCGGTGAAGGCGGAGCAGGAACATTCTCAGACGGTAAGCTCTACACACGTTCCCATAAACGCGGCAGTATTTCGGGTGTGCTTAATACCTTTTTTCGCCATGGTGCGGTTCCTGAAATCCTCATAGACACTCATCCTCACATTGGCACTAATAAGCTTCCGGGCATAATAACTTCAATGCGGCAATCCATTTTAGATGCCGGTGGCGAAGTTCATTTCAATACCAAACTAAGCGGCATTCAGTATAAATCGGGCAAAATCAGTGGTATTCTGCTTTCAGGCGGACAATCAATTCCTGCGAAAGCAGTGATTCTCGCTACCGGCCATTCAGCGCGCGACATATATTCCATGTTGCACAATGATGGAATTCTGGTTGAATTCAAACCTTTTGCACTTGGGGTTCGGGCAGAGCACCCGCAAGAAATCATAGATAGCATACAATACCATTGTGATTCAAGAGGCGAATACCTCCCTCCTGCCTCTTATTCACTGGTAGAGCAAGTAAAAGGTCGCGGAGTTTATTCATTTTGCATGTGTCCTGGAGGTATCATTGCGCCTTGTGCGACCTCTCCGGGTGAAGTGGTTACAAATGGCTGGTCACCTTCGAAACGAAATAATCCATTTGCCAATTCAGGCATTGTGGTCGAAATTAAGGAAGAAGATACGAAAGCATATAGCCAGTTCGGCCCGCTGGCCGGAATGGAATTTCAGCGAAGCATCGAACAAAAGGCTTGTTCGCTGGCAGGTGGCCGCCAAACAGCGCCCGCTCAGCGAATGGTAGATTTCAGTTCAGGAAAGCTTAGTGAAACGCTCGGTACAAGCTCTTACAAGCCGGGAATTCAAAGCGTTTCGCTTGATGAAGTCTTGCCTTTCGAAATTGCAGAGCGCCTTAAACTTGCCTTTCCTGCCTTTGGCAGGAAGATGAAAGGATATTTTACCAACGAAGCTATACTGCATGCCGTTGAGTCGCGCACCTCCACACCGGTTCGCATCCCGCGTGAAGCGGAAACTTTGATGCACCCTCAGATAAAGGGTCTTTTTCCATGTGGTGAAGGAGCCGGATTTGCAGGTGGAATTGTATCGGCTGCCATGGATGGTCAGCGTTGTGCTGATGCCGTTTCAAATTATCTGAAAAGTTAAAATGCAGCAGGGAATTCGAGATATCATTGATTCGCAAAGAATCTTTTTTAATAGCGGCGCTACGCGCGATTTAAAATTCAGGAAACAGAAATTACGCTGCCTGCTGAAGGTGATTTTAAAACGAGAGGATGATATATTGCAGGCGCTTCACAAGGATCTGAAAAAACATCCGTTTGAGGCTTTTGGCAGCGAAATCACGACGCTGCAAATGGAGCTCAAACATGTATTGCGGAACCTTGATGAATGGGCACAGCCTGAAACAGTGGACACCCCCCTGGTGCATTGG
>JAGQVC010000175.1 GCA_020438185.1 Bacteroidota bacterium | reverse complement strand
GATTTACTTGAGAAGCAGCGCAGGGAAACCGTTCAGAAAGAGAAAGTAATTAAAGAATCTCCGGCATTTAAAAAAAACAAACCTGGGTTTAAAGAAATGCATGAGTTTAAGCAACTCGAGGAAGCGATACCCAAACTGGAACAAACCATTGCAGAGAAAACGGAACTTCTCAACAGTGGGATTTCAGATCATGAAAAGCTAATGCAGGTATCAAACGAAATCGCAGCCTTAAGTGCAGAACTGGAAGAGAAGTCAAACCGATGGCTTGAGTTGGCCGAAATAATTGAACCCTGATTACTATTTTTCCAGCACCAGAGTTTTAGCAATCTGATCGTGAAGCGCTTGTCGTTTTAATGTGAAAAGTGCCATAACACAACCAAATCCGGCAAGGAAAAAAGACAAAAGCTTTCCAAAATAACGTATACTGGCCCTTGCAAAGCTGATTCTTTTTCCACGCAGTGTGGTTACACGAATTCCAACGACTTGCTTTCCAATGGTGGCGCTTTTATAGCTGCTTTCAAGCGCAGCGCAGTAAACAAAATAAAAAAGGAAAAAAATGCCCCGGTTAACCCAGTGAAAATCATCATTGCCATTGGGCTCTCCGGTAACCATCCAAGCCAGCAGGCTTGAAAGAGAGCTGAAAATAGTCCAGTCAATTAAAGTTGCAATTACTCTTTTCCAAAAGCTGGCAAAGTTCATGGCACGAGTTTAGTTTATCGAAAATACCTCAATTTGTTATGGCTTTGCAGCCCGAATCGAGGAATTTATATACAATACATTAACAAGATTATCTTTGTCAAAACTGCGTATGAAAAAATCATCTGCTATAACACTGGTTTGCCTTTCGCTGGCGGCAATCATGTTTGCTACAGCCTGCCAGACAACAGTTTCATATTCCGGCCTCAGACCGGCCGATATTAATTTACCATCCGAGATAAAGTCAGTGGTTTTATTAAACAGGTACAAGGCTGACAGAAGAAATAACTGGCTTAATATTGTTGAAGGAATATTTACAGGTGAAATAATTTTTGCGGATAAGCGCGGAGTTGAATACGCACTTTCTTCTTTGCAACAAAGATTGACTTCGGGGCCCAAGTATCGTGTTGTAATAGCCAACGAGCAATTATTTGGTTCCGGTACCGGCATGTTGCCGCCGCCATTATTGCAATCAGAAGTGGCTACACTATGCCAGAGGCATCAGGCCGATGCTGTTATAGCAATCGAGGCATTTGACTCCGATATAGCTGTAAGAACAGAGCCTAAACAACGCAAGCGTACAGTTGATGGTAAGGAAATCATGGAAAAGTATGTGGAGGCATTTGAGGCTGTAAGAATCACTGTGGGCTGGAGAATTTATCAGGCATCCGGTTCAGTGGTTGATCAGCATCAAATGACCACCACAAGAACATTTTCAGCTCAGGGTGATAATGCTTTGCAAGCTCAGTCCCGATTGCTTTTTCCACTTGACGCAATTATGCAAACCGGCTCAATGGCCGGAGATGCTTACGGTGTGCGCATTGCGCCATCGTGGGTATCATACAACAGGATGATCTACAGCAAGGCTTCCGGATTGCCCAGCATGAAAAAAGCCAGAAGAATGGCTGAGCGGGGCGACTGGCAGGACGCGAGTATTATTTGGGACAGATTGAGTAAATCAGATAATGATAAAGTAGCCAAAAGGAGTCTGTATAACCTGGCTGTTGCTTCAGAAATGCAGGGCGATTTTGATGCTGCATTGGAGAACGCAAGAAAAGCTGCAAATAAATATGGTCTTAGGCAAGCAGATACCTACATCAGGATATTGAATGCGCGTCTGGCTGAACTGCAAAGGCTTGATCAGCAGATGCAGGAATAAATAATGGGTGCATATCAGGTAGCTTCAACTGAGTTTCAGGAAATTGCCGATTCGGTTAAAAACCCAAAGGCATTTGAGCCGATTTATAACAGGCATTTTCAATCTATTTATACATACATGCGCAATTCGGTTAGAGATCCGGAGCTTGCAGCTGATTTATGTGCAGATGTTTTTTATTCAGCATTATTAAATATTAGGAAGTTTAAGATTACTCCGGGTGGCATTCGTCCCTGGTTATTTAAAATAGCTGTAAATATTTTGAGGATGCATTTTCGGAAGAATAAATCGGTTTTATTTATTCCACTTGCTGATTTTCAGATTCAGGAATTGATTTCTGTTGAAACAAGCATTGAAATTGCAGATTTACGAAAGTATCTGGCCGGGGAGCTTTCGAAACTAAATTCTGATGAACAGGAATTAATTCAATTGCGATTTGTTGCAGAATGTTCATACAGGGAAATCGGAATTATTTATGAGATCTCAGAAGCCGCCGCAAAAATGAGGATATCCCGAATCATTGATAAATTGAAAAAAATTATCCCTCAAAATTTAAAGTCATGAGTAATTCAAATCAAAAAGTTGAGGTGACTGATCCTATCAGAATTGACGAGAAGGAAATAATTCAGGCTAAGGATTTTTCCAAAGTAATTTCCCGTTTCGATGAAGCCCGGAAGCCACTTACAAAACGTCGTTTATTTGAATACCGGCAACGTTGGTTTTTTATAACTATTGTGATTATCGTATTAATTATTCTGATTATTCTGGGATTAATTTAATTTTTTATTTCTGCGTTACTTTTTTTCATGTGCTGCATTATGATTAAGAAACACGCATATGAAAATATCAAGATTATTTCTGTTGGCAGGTGTTACAATCCTGCCTTTTACTACGACAATTAAAGCTCAGGTTTCCCGGGAGGATAAGCGGTTTGAGCGTTTTGGCTATTTACAGGTTACGGTTACTTCCATGAAAGGAGTTCCCAAACTTGGCGAGACAATTATTTTTGAAGGAACAAATAAACCGGTCAAATCATTCCAGGCAATTTCTGACGAAAAGGGAAAGTTTGATATATGGCTGCCCAAAGGTGATACTTATAAAATAAAGGTTTTAGCTATCGGCGAGCTACAGGATTTTAATACAGTGGAAATTCCGGATAAACCCGGCGCATATCAGGGAAAATACCAGATTCAATTCGAATTACCTTTAACGGTTACCCTTGATGACGTTCTGTTTGAAACCGGGAAAGCCGAAATTAAACCATCTTCGTTTAAATCGCTGAATGATTTGGCAGAATTAATTAAGCGCAAAAAGAATATGGAGATTCTTGTTGTGGGACATACAGATGACCGGGGTGATCAGCATAAAAATCTGCTTTTATCTATTCAAAGAGCTGAAGCTGTAAAAAAATACCTTGAACAAAAATCCGGTGCAACCGGAAGAATTAAAGCCGAAGGAAGGGGTGATGCGGAACCGGTTGAAAGCAATGAAACCGAGGAGGGTAGAAGATTGAACAGGCGAACCGAAATAAGAATTCAAAAAGAATAATTATTTATAGCTTATTCTGTATTATTTCAGATTTCCTGAATGCAATAATTTCTTTAATTAAATCAACAGGTAATGTATTATTAAAAGGGAACTTGATAGTTCCCTTTCCTAATTCAAATCCTTTTAGCTGATTTGAAAAATGTTTAACTGCTCCCTCAAATGGGTAAAAGCTAATTCCTTTTGAATAAGCCATCATCATTATTTGCAGCTCCGGCTTCTTACCGGGTACCAAAGTGAAAGAAGGAACTTTGGAGTCTGGTATTTCGATAGTTTCAGGTACTGTTTCTTTAATTATCGAGCGTAATTCAGTTAACAATATTTGCGCATCGGTCGACTGAACTTTAATGTAATCATCAACATTATTAAATGTTTGCATTGCGCCCTTCTTTCCCATGTCGGAATTTATATTTATCTGATTTTCCGAAGGTGAATACTGGTGAAAATGTTGCGTTACACAACACAACATTTTTTACCGGTAAAGAAATTCCATTATTTCTGAATCAGGTTAAATTCCTATCGGGTGCCAGGTTGTTTTAATTTCAAGGAAATCCATAATTCGGTATGGCGATTTAGCTTTGTCGCTGAACCAGTCGTTCTCGCTATCAATTCTAACCCGTTTTACATTTAGTGCCGCTTTGGTATCAATTTCCTTTTTCAGAGCAGCGTCGCTGGTGTGCGCATACATGGCATTTACATCCATGTGGGAAGCAAAATGGGATAGTAATTCAGACCTTTTACCTGTAAGGATATTCAACACTCCGGCCGGTACGTCTGAAGTAGCCAGGACTTCAGCAAAAGTTACCGCACAAGGTGCATATTTCTCTGAAGACAGAACAATTGCCGTGTTGCCGGAACAAATAACCGGCATAACAGCCGCGATGAATCCCAGCAGGGGTGAATTCTCATCTGCAAACATGGCCACAACGCCTACAGCTTCGGTACTGGAAAAATTAAAATGTGAGCTTGCTACCGGATTTACCGTGCTGAAAATCTGGTTGTATTTATCGCACCAGCCGGCGTAATAAATTACGGTATCTATAGCTTTTGAAACTTCTTTCTTTGCCAGCTCAGCACTAATTCCGAGCGAAACAATTTCCTGCTCAAATTGAGCTCTTCTTGTTTCCAGCATTTCGGCAATACGATAAATAATCTGGCTGCGGTTGTA
>JAGQVC010000174.1 GCA_020438185.1 Bacteroidota bacterium | reverse complement strand
AAGCTCAAATTACTGTGCGTTAAATCGCTGAAGCTACCACTGGCATCCGAGAACGCGCCTAAACTTACTCCGCCTAAATTAATTTGTTTTTTACCCCCTTTTTTTAAAAAAATGTACTTCTCATAATTTGCAAAAAAGGTCGAAAAATCAGCATTATCGGCATTTTTATTTGAACGCTGCAAACGGGTATGAACCCGAATTTCATTATTCATTTTTACCCCTGCCAGAGCCGGATTCAGGTAATGTGGGACATTCCAGGTTTGATTCAGGTATGGATCCTGCGCACATAAACGAATTACCTGAAAAAATAACAGAAAATAAATGAGCCCTTTTTTCACCTTCCCTCCCGCACCAGTTTTAATTTTCCGTCGTATTCGCGTTTACGCCCGTCGAACACCGAACGACCTTTCATTTTAACCAGGTATATTTCATATTCCATCTGATCGGCCTGGTTCCAGTCGTTCCCGAGCAAGCTTCCATCCCATCCATCGTGAATGCTACTAGTTTGAAACACGATATTTCCCCGGCGATCAAAAATGAGCATTTGAAAACCATCTTCGGCTACATTCACCAGCACCGGTTTAAATATGTCGTTATGGCCATCCCCGTTTGGTGTAAATACAGTAGGGGCGTCAAGCACAAAATCCCGCAGTATGCGGATATGCTGAATCATTTTGTCCTCGCATCCGGCTACACTCGTAACTGTTTGAATTATTGTGAGGTATTCCTGAAACGAATCACTTAATGATTCAGAAAAGTTACAACTATCAATTACACCTTCCAGGTCGGAGATTTCGTACCTGCAAAAATCATTGTTTTGAGCATAGCTTGTTACAGTGTACCCGGGGTGTAAAACATCAATTTCGCCGGGATTTACAGTAAATGCTGCCTGAGGTTTTGGATAAACTCTGTATGCATTTATTTGCTGAGTTGTGTCTTTGCAACCATTCTGGTCACCGGCAATTAATGTGACTGAAAAAGTGCCCGCCAAACCTAAAATGGTGCTATCCAAGCCACTGCCTTCCTGCATAAAGTTACCTGAATTCCAGAACCAGCTTACGATCTCACCTTCGCTCTGATCCTGAAGAATTAATGTTTCCCCCTCACAAAAAAATGTTCTGTTTAAAATAAAGTCTGCGTGTGGTGCCGGTTGTACATCAAATGCAGTTTCAGCTGAATCGGGACAACCAAAAATATTTTCAGCTATTAATTTCAACGTGTAATTACCGGTATTATCAATTGTAATTTCAGGCTCAAAACTCTGGGAAATATCAGTACCATTGAGCAACCATATGTATGAAGTGGCATTCTGCGCCAGGTTTTCCGGTGTCAATATGAATGGGTCATCGCTTTGCTTACAAAGTAAATCGGATGGCAAATTAAAAGCGGCGTTTGTTGAAGGGTACACCTGCACCTGCAACGAATCCTGGTTCTGACAGGTAGCCTGCAGGTTGCTGGTGGTGAGCACTACGGTGTAAGTTGATGTGGTACTATTTGCGTTTTGAAATGCATGTGTAACAACTTGCCCGTTTTCAGCAGAATTATCCCCAAATTGCCAGGTAAATAAAGCGTTTCCTGAGTTATCCTCACCCGTGAAGGTGATGGGTTCGCCCGGACATAATGTTTGAGTTGATGCCAATATTTCTGCCGAAGGCAGATAATCTATAGTTACCGGCTGCATTGATGTTGCAGGACAAGCCGGACCATCCTGCACAGTTACACTAACGTTGTAAACACCTGCTGAATCAAAGCTAAAATCAACCTCCTCGCCTGCAGGGGCAGAAGAATTGCCAAAACTCCAAACGGGGATTAATCCTGCCGGTTCCGTTTGGGCACTAAAATGTATCGCATCTCCGGCGCAGTGTGGTCCCGAATCGAAAGAAAAACTGATATCGGGGATTTCGTGCACCACAACCGGATAATCCTGGGTGCTTGAGTAACAAACATTGGTTTCGGTAAGTGAAATATTGAAATTGCCAGCTTGCGTATAAACATGAAACTGAGGCTGACAGGCAGCACTTTGTGAGTTATCACCAAAATTCCAGAGGCAATCAATTCCGGTAAAGCTGCTTGAGTTATTGTCGATAAAAACGGTGTCGCCAAGACAAACATCTGAACTGCTCAGGTTTACAGCAATATTGATATTATTTGGATTTACAGTTACAAGCAATGTATCGCGAGTTAGTCCGCAGTTGTAAATATCTGCTGCACTCAAAACTACCGGCCAGGCTACTTCTTCAATTGTATCCGGAAAAAACACCGGAGGTGGATTTATTCCGGTTGCTGTTGGGCCGCCAAATCCAAAATCCCAGGTCAGATTTACAGCCGGATTGCATCCGTTATTCACGAAATAAACCGGAGTTGTCGGGCAAATGCTGGTAACAACCGGATCCATTGCAACTATTGCCTGTGGAGGAGGGTGAACGGTAAACTGAACAGAATTCGGTATCACACCGCAGGTGCTGTCGTTTAGCTGAATGCTGAGCGTGTAAACAGAATCTGCACATTCGGATGGTGACGGAAGGAAATTTCCGCCGACAGGCGAATTGCTGATTTGAACAGCATTGACCAGCCAGCTGACCTGCTGGTAGATTCCCGAAGAAGCATTGGAAAATACAAGTTCTTCACCCGGGCATAGCTCATCGCTATCGAGAGTTAGTGCTGCCTGCGGCAGGATTTGAACATGAATGCTGCTCGTGAATGTATCCCGGCAAGTGCCGGAAACAACCTCAAGCTCAGCAACAAATTCACCCGGATTGTACTCATGTTGAACGAATTCACCATTTGCAGTTCCATTGTCGCCGAAATTCCAGTTATACTCATCTAAACCAGCCTGCAGCGGCGTAAAATCGATGATTTGCTGTTCACATGCAAAAACATCAGAAGTATAAAAGGTCGCATCCGGAAAACCCAGAATATTTACCGAAATCTGATCAGAATTGTAACATTGATTAGCGTCTGTAATACCTACGGTTATAATATTTGGATTCACTCCCGCATTAGACGGATTAAACAATCCTGTAGCATCTACACCCGGACCACTCCAAACTACACCCGTTGCCGGAATGCTGTTGAGCTGGATACTTCCTTCGTTGGCACAAAGCTCAAAATCATTTTCAACAAGATTTATTGAAGGCAGACCGTTCACAGTAATAATCGTTGTATCGCTGTCGTAGCAAGAACCAGAGCCAATTTCATAAATTGCTTCGAAGGTGTTTTGCTCAACAGGATCAAACTGTCCGTTGCTTTGTAATATTCCCGGTATCACCTGCCAGTTCCCGGGTGCCGTTCCGCCTCCCAAAAGCACTATTTGCGGATCGTTCAGACATAAATTACTGATATCTGCTCCGGCATTCGCAATTGGCGGATCGATAATATTGACCTGCGCGAATGCCGAATCAAAACAACCCGAAGGATCGGTATAAACGTAGTATGCCTGAAACGAGCTAACAAAATCGGTCGGGAAAGATCCGTTTGGCAGAACTCCGGTCCCTCCATACACAGCGGCATCGCCGGATTGAGAGCCCTGTGCGGGGGAGCCCAGAAGTTGCTGATTTCCGCTGCCTGCACACACAGGCGAAGGAGCCACTAATGAAACCGCAGGTAGCGAGTTAACAGTTACTGTCACGGAAGCCTGACCCGGACAACCAGCCGCTGATTGAGAGTTTACAGTAAATGTTGAATTTGATGAAGGCCAGACGCGAACAGTATCTTCGGTTAATGAGCTGATAAAAGGAGATGCGCTCCAGTTGTAGGTTGTTCCTCCGCTTACGACAATTTCGAGCGTATCGCCCTGGCATAAAACAGCATCGGGGCTAATATTCAGAGGTGGGCCTGAATCAATCTGCAAATCAGCAGTAGCATTGCTGCTGCAACCTTGCGGACCTGCAACCACAGAATAAGTGCCTGCATTAACTAACTGAACACTGAGAATCGTATCAGATAAACCCGTAAAACTGTAACTGTTAGGGCCGCTCCATTCATAATTAATTTGGGAAACAGGGTTTGCTATGCTCAGGAATACAGAATCTCCCTGACAAAACGGAGCCTGATTGATTTGAATTTGAGGAACTGGAGGTGTACTAACAATAGAAAAGCTTGCAGATGAGCTGGCATTACATGCATTTCCTGCTGTAAGCAGAGAAAGCTGAACAGAATAATTTCCGGTTGAATTGTAAGTAACAAGACCCGGGTTTAAACCGCTTGCGCTTGAAGGATTGCCGCCTGTGAATGTCCATTGAGCGTCGGTAATAATACTCTGCGGGTTCTGAATATTAAAAAGTGTAAGCGGGTCAACCTCAACGCTGCCTGAAGCGGGTAAACAAAATTGCAGGTTGTTAATCGGGCTGGCAGAAGGAGCAGGGATTACTTCAATTGTAAATACATCATCGCAAACCGCAGAATCGCCCAGGCAACATCCAAAACCCTGAATATGCAAATCAAAGGAAGCCGCGGTTGAGCTGCTAAGAAGCATATTGGGATTGATAATTTCGGGATTGCTGATTAATGAACCGGAGGGTGGGGTAAAGAAATAGAGCAAGGAATCCACGTCAACAGCTTCGGCATCAGGAACAAAC
>JAGQVC010000173.1 GCA_020438185.1 Bacteroidota bacterium | reverse complement strand
CGAAACGGTCTTCCTGTATCGCATATACGCTATTTGCAATCTGGTTGTCAGATACCAGCGGATCGGGCCTGAACAGGGTAAAATAACCGTTTGTTGTATCAAATTTTACCAGGCCGCGCCTGATTCCGCACCAGATTTCTCCGTTGCGGGTTTCGTAAATTACATGAATTTCGTTGTTGAGGTTATTGGCATTCACCGGGTCGTACCTGAAAACCTGCACTTTCCCGGTTTCCGGATTCATCAGATTCAAGCCGTTGGTGGTTCCAATCCAGAAACGCCCTTTCGAGTCAATAAGCAGCGACTTAATTTCGTTGCTTACGGGAACGTCCTTTTGTTCAGCTTCAAGCAGAATGCTTTCAAAATCACGGCTGCTTCTTCGGTACCGGTTTAAACCGTCGCGTGTTCCAATCCAGATATCTCCGTTTTTTCCTTCGCAAAAGGCGTTTACTATGTTCGAAGTCAGACTGTTGGCTTCGTTGGGGTTTTTCTGAAATTTCCTGAAACGCCCCGAGAGCTTTGAAAATATATTAACGCCTTCGGCTGTAACAACCCACATAACTTCGGCTCTGTCGCGGTAAAGAATCCTTACATCGTTGTTAAGCAGGCTCGACGGATTATCGGGGTCGTTTTGTATGTAAACCAGATTCCCGTTGCTCAAATCCAGAATATTAATTCCTTCCGGAGTCGCTATCCATAAATGCTTGTCGTCTTCAGCCGCCAGGCTGTAAATTGTATTTGAACTTACGCTTTGCTCCGATTTAGGATCGTGTGTATAACTGAGCAGTTTGCCATTTCTGCGGTCAAGCTGAAGAAGTCCTCCACCGAAGGTGCCGAACCAGATTGCGCCATTTACATCTTCGTAAATGCAGGAAATATTGGCCGACGACTGCTCTTCGCTTTCTTCGGACATGCTTTGGTACGAAGTAAAACGGGCGTTTTCAGTTTCCAGTTTATTAATTCCCCGGCGGGTTCCCACCCAGAGGTCGCCTTTGCGGTCGCGCGAAAGGGTGTTGATGTAATTGCTGGAAATACTTCCGGCGCTGCCGGTTGAATGCATGTAAGCCGTGAACTCGCCGTTAAGCCGGTTAAACCTGTTCAAACCGCCTCCAAATGTGCCAATCCACAAGTTCCCGTCGGCGTCTTCCTGTATGGCGCGCACATCGTTATTCGAAAGCGACTTAATATTCCCGGGGTCGTATTTATACCGTGTAAAAAAACCGGTTGAAGGATCAAGACGGCTCAGCCCGCCCCAGGTTCCAACCCAGATGATTCCCGATTTATCGGCAAAAATGCAATTCACATTGTTGTGACTGATGCTGTTGGTATTGTGAGCATCGTGCTTAAACTCCTTGATGGAGTAGCCATCGAAGCGGTACAGTCCGTTGTTGGTGCCAAACCAGAGATACCCTCCGGGATCCTGTGTAACACAGGTTATGTTGCGCTGATAAAGCCACTTCTGGCTCGAAATACGTTCGAATGTAAACGGGTAATTTCCGGCATGGATGAAAGTTGCCGAAACAAGAAAAATAAGATATAAAAGAAAACCCCTTAGATGCCGAATCATATCTGAACGGTGCAAGATAGTAAGATTGAATGCTTGCCATAAACCAATAATTACATCAGGTCTTACATGGAATTTTTACGCATCCTCCCGATTCGATACCTTAAAAAGAAACCTGAATTATTTATGGGTAAACCACATTCAAACAGGATACAGGCTGGTTTTGCGGGTGGATTTTTACAGCGGGCAAACAAAATTTGGTTCCGACTTCAATTTGAAATTACATGCGCTTAAATTTTTTTCGGGCATCCTGATTATAAAAATTGAAAATGCTACAATAAGGGAATCACACAGTCGTTAACCACATGTATTTTAATCAAGCCTATGCATAAAATTTTTACAACTGAAGATTCTGTTCGCTTTGTTTATGATGAAATGACTCCTTTTGAGTCGGCTGAATTTGAGCGTGAAATGGCAGATTGCGAAACGCTTCGTGAAGAAGTTTCCAATCTCACCGAAATGAAAAACGCCTTAAATGAATCAGCTGCTTCGGCATCCGGCGAAGTGATTAATTCCCTGCTCAGGTATTCTGCCTCACTCAGGGTTGTACATTCTTCCTCAACGGGTGGTTCCTTTGGGGTCGTGTTGAACTAGTTTAGTTTGGTTTTGTTTTTTAAATCCCGGCAGCTGCTCCTGTCGGGATTTTTGTTTTTTTGTGCGTATGAAAATCGACGAACGGTATCGTTTGATTATCGACTGGTTCAGCACTTACATGCCCGTGGCCGAAACCGAGCTGGTTTACGATAATCCTTATCAGCTGCTGGTGGCGGTTATTTTATCGGCGCAGTGCACCGACAAGCGTGTAAATATGACCACTCCTGCGTTTTTTGAGCGTTTTCCCGATGCGGAAACGCTGGCTGCTGCGGGTCAGGAAGAAATATTCTCCTATATAAGAAGCATCTCTTACCCCAACAACAAAGCGAAGCATTTGGGCGGGATGGCCCGCATGCTGGTTAACGATTTTGGCAGTAAGGTTCCCGACACGGTAGAGGAGCTGGTTAAGTTGCCCGGTGTGGGGCGAAAAACGGCCAACGTAATCGCTTCGGTTGTTTACGATTTGCCGGCTATGGCAGTAGATACGCATGTTTTCAGGGTTTCGGCCCGTATTGGTTTAACCCGTGGTGCCAAAAATCCGCTGCAAGCCGAAATGCAATTGGTAAAGCGCCTGCCGGCGGAAATAATTCCGGTTGCCCACCACTGGCTTATTTTGCATGGCAGGTACGTTTGCCTGGCCCGTAAGCCGCTTTGCAACAAATGCGGCATCACACATTTATGCAGGTATTTCGAAAAGCTTCAAAATTCTGCTTCGCAGGATGTAAAACAAAGCCGCAGCAAGGCTGTTAAAGGAACAAAAACAGTAAAAAAATCATGACAACATTAAAAGCAGGCGATAAAGCTCCCGCTTTCAGCGGAAAGGACCAATCAGGTAATTCAGTTACTCTTAAAGACTTTAGCGATAAGAAATTAGTACTTTATTTTTACCCCAAGGATGCAACTCCGGGTTGCACAGCCGAAGCGTGCAATTTACGCGATAATTACAGCGAGCTTCGCTCGAAGGGCTACGAAGTAATCGGAGTGAGTCCCGATTCAGAAAAATCGCATCAGAAATTTATCGAAAAGCAAAACCTGCCTTTCAGGCTGATTGCCGACACAGATACATCCATTGCGCAGGCCTTTGGAGTTTGGGGACCTAAAAAATTCATGGGCAGGGAATACGACGGAATTCACCGCACCACATTTATTATCAACAAGGGCCTTATCGAGCAGGTTATTGAAAAGGTGGATACGAAAAACCACGCTGCGCAGATTGACTGAGAAAACTTTCAGTATCGGTACCGGTAAAATCGGGACTATTAAACAATAGTTTTCCACATCTGCACTTCGGATAATTCTTTTGACGTATTTTGTGGCAAAATAACATCTAAGCATTTTACCTATGAGTAAAGAACTGAATTCTGATAAACTGAAAGCACTTCAGGTCATCATTGATAAAATTGACAAAACATACGGCAAGGGCACCATCATGAAACTCGGTGATGACGCGGTGGACAAGAACACTGAAGTGATTCCTTCAGGTTCCATTTCACTCGATCTGGCACTGGGTGTTCAGGGTTATCCCAAAGGTCGTATCGTTGAAATTTACGGTCCTGAATCATCAGGTAAAACTACGCTGGCCATTCACGCCATTGCGCAGGCGCAAAAAAATGGAGGAATTGCCGCAATCATCGATGCAGAGCACGCTTTCGACCGTTATTACGCCGAAAAACTGGGCGTTGATGTGGAGAATCTCCTGATTTCTCAACCTGATAACGGTGAGCAGGCACTCGAAATCGCCGACAACCTGATTCGCTCCGGAGCCATTGATATCATTGTGATTGACTCGGTTGCCGCGCTAACGCCGCGCAGCGAAATCGAAGGTGAAATGGGCGACTCAAAGGTTGGTCTTCAGGCCAGGCTTATGTCTCAGGCACTTCGTAAACTAACGGCAACAATCAGCCGGACAGGCTGTACATGTATATTTATCAATCAGTTACGTGAGAAGATCGGTGTCATGTTTGGTAACCCCGAAACAACTACCGGTGGTAATGCACTTAAGTTTTACGCCTCAATCCGACTTGATATCCGTCGAATCGGTCAAATTAAAGACGGGGAAAGCGTCATAGGTAACCGCACCCGTGTTAAGGTGGTGAAAAACAAAGTGGCACCTCCGTTCCGTCAGGCCGGATTTGATATTATTTACGGCGAAGGTGTTTCCCGTATCGGTGAAATCATCGACCTGGGTGTTGATAAAGGCATTATTAAGAAAAGTGGTTCCTGGTTTAGCTACGAGGACACCAAATTGGGTCAGGGCCGCGATGCGGTTAAAACCCTTCTCAGTGATAACCCTGAATTGATGGAGGAAATTGAAGGCCGCATTCGTGAGGCTCTCGGAGCCCAACTGGCAACAGCCTGATTCATAAAAAACTGAGTTTTGCAAAAAGCCCCGACCTGCAAAGTCGGGGCTTTTATTATTGTAAGG
>JAGQVC010000172.1:4277-4608 GCA_020438185.1 Bacteroidota bacterium | reverse complement strand
TTTCTGCATTCACTACAGATGAGAAGCTTAGAAACAGCATGGAAAAGAATTTTCTGCTGAATACCGCCAAACAATCAATTAATGGAGTCCTTAACATGTGGGGTAAAGGCGATGCATTAAAAGGTTTATATGTTAAGCTTTAAACAGGCTGTTCTATTTATTATTTGCTTTACTAATAATTGCATTTAAAATATTTTCCGGGCCTTTAATATCAATCAATCCGGCTAAACGCCGGGATAATTCCATACGTGTACTTACGGGAATTAATTGATTAATATTACTCGCCAGTTTAGATGTCAAATTAACATCATCAAACCGGATTTTTTGATTT
>JAGQVC010000172.1:0-4267 GCA_020438185.1 Bacteroidota bacterium | reverse complement strand
AGTATTTTATTCTGAAAATAAAATTCCTGATTATATCGTTGGTCATCTCCTGTGAGAAAAGCGATAAAAGGTGTTCCCAGGGCAGCAAGCTCGTGCAATGTTTGCCCACAGGCACTTATTACTAAATCCGCCTGAAGAAAAAGGCTAACCATCTCTTCTGCATTTTGCCTGGGTAATATTTGACAATTTAGCAGATTTCCGGACAATAACTCTGCTTTGGCGGCTTCCGGACAAAGAATCTGTACTTGTGATTCAGGCAGTAATTTTGAAACCAACTCTCCAACAGGAAATAGAATATCATGAATGTCAGAACCACCTACAGTTATTAATATCTTATTTATTGAATCGTTAAAAAAATGGTACTCATGTGCTTTAGCGGCGACTTCCGGCCGCAGTAGAATATAATCAACTCCTTTCAGTATTTCAGCTTTCTGATTGCTGTAATCAATCTGATTCAGGTCTTCACCCGGATTAATAATTAAATTAACCGGATATTCTATTCGGTTGTAGTCGTCTATTACCGCCGTATATGGATAAAAATCAGCAATTTTTTTAATACAGGTTTTATCTGCTAAATATGAATCAATCAGGGTAATGCAATTTTCAGGATTCTTATCCAGATATAACTCGTTGTGCCACGAAAATGAATATTCACCCTGCTTGTTATCCGGTTCAAATTCTTTGGTTTCTATAATATATTCACATTTAAAGCCTGCCAAAACAAACGCATTACCAATTGATCTGCATCGGGTAAGATGGCCGAATCCAATACCTTTCCCGGCCTCCGTGAATATCAGTATTTTATTAAATGCCATATAAACTTAACCTTTTGGCATTTTCGTAAAATATTAATTCGCGTTCTTCGGCAGAAAAACCAACTGATTCAAACAATTCCAGCTGATGGTCAATTGCATCTCCAACCAGTTGGAATGGGTAATCGGACGCAAATAAAATACGCTCAGGACCTAGATGTCTGTAAACATCCTTGAAGCTCGAAATTATCTGGAAGTTTGAGTAGTAAATTAATGATAGACTTGTTTCGAGATAAATATTGCTGCACATATCAGCAAGCAGAAATGCATCGAGAACTTTAGCGCCTCCGCTATGCAATAGTATTACCGGTGTTTGTTTGACTTTTGAAACAATTTCAGCCGCAAGCTCAAGTGGATTGTTTCGATACATTTTAGTGCTGCCATAGCTCGTATCGATATTTATTGCTAATCCGAGTTGTTCAGCTCTAACAGCAATTTTCACTATTGCTTGGTAGTCCTCTTTTTTTATATCCTGAACATAGGCATGAAATTTTATCGAGTGAAAACCAAGAGATTTCAATAGGACTAATTCTGTTTCGTAGTCACGTTTGCGAAAATCGAATAAGAGACAAAAAACACTACCCGGTAATGTGCTTCTGGCATAAGACAGGAACGATTCTATGTTCTCGTCATGTATTACCTGATGATTGAATAGCATAAAATTAGCTGAAGCAATCCCGGCGTGTTGGAAATCAGGTAAGAACCTTTTCAAATTATTCAAAAGATCTTCAGAACTGAGCTCTGTATCCTGTTTAATCCCCAAGTCAACATTTGCAGGCGTTTTTTCATACAAATGGATATTCCAGTCAAATATTTTCATGCCGTGAAATTATCAGCTTATTTCCATATTTCGTTTCTGTATCGCAGAATACTTGAATTTCCGTAGCCATTATTTCAAGGCTAATTTCAGGCGAAGCCTAAACTGATTAAGTAATGATAACTTTGCCAAAATTAATTGAAGGCTTGTTACCAGATTCGTTCCCTGTTGAGGAAATTATTCCGGCTGTAAAAGCATCGCTTGAAAAGCAAAATACACTGATTGTTGCAGCTCCGCCCGGGGCCGGTAAAAGTACTATTCTTCCACTGCAGCTTTTGCATGAACCCTGGCTTGCAGAACAGAAGATATTGATGCTTGAGCCGCGACGTCTGGCAGCCAGGGCAATCGCAACCCGCATGGCTAGCCTCAAGCATGAAGTGCCGGGAAATACTATTGGCTATAGGGTTCGTTTCGAAACTGTTGTTGGTCCGGACACGCGAATTGAAGTAATTACAGAAGGCATTTTAACCCGGATGCTTCAGTCTGACAATGCACTCGAAGGTGTCGGACTGGTTATCTTCGATGAATTTCACGAAAGAAGTCTCAACGCCGATCTTGCGTTGGCGCTCTGTCGCGAAGCGCAGCAGGTGCTGAGACCGGATCTTAGAATCCTTATCATGTCGGCAACATTGAATTTGCCCGGATTATCTGCAATGTTGAAAGCCCCCGTTATTGAAAGCAAAGGAAAAATGTTTCCGGTTGAAATTCGCTACACGGGAAGTGCCACGCCCGACGCAATTCCTGAATTAACGGCAGTTGTAATTGAAAAGGCTGTGAAAGAAGAAACCGGTGATATCCTGACCTTTCTTCCCGGCGAAGCCGAGATTAAGAAATGTGAGGAAATATTGCTTGGCAAGAGACTGAACTGTAAAATACTGCCATTATTCGGGCAATTGCAGTTTAATTTGCAGCAAAGTGCTATTTTACCCGACAAGCATGGGCGCCGTAAAATAGTTCTTGCCACCTCAATAGCAGAAACATCACTCACAATCGAAGGGATTCGGATTGTAGTAGATTCAGGATATTCCAGAGTTTCTGTTTATGATCCGGCTTCAGGGCTTTCCAAATTACAAACAGTGCGAGTATCAATTGATTCTGCTGACCAAAGGACGGGTCGCGCCGGTCGAATTGAACCCGGGGTTTGTTACAGATTATGGTCACAAGCAGACCAATTGCGAATGGATCGGTTCAGAGCCCCTGAAATTCTTCAGGCAGATCTTACGCCTTTATTGTTGGAATTATCTGCCTGGGGCATTCAAGATCCGCAAAGTTTAACCTGGATTGATCCGCCTCCACCAGGCGTATTGGCGGCTAGTTCAGAATTACTCACAAGTCTTGGTGCCTTGAGAAACGGAAAAATCACAGATCATGGCAAAGAAATGTTGAAGCTTCCCTGTCACCCCAGAATTGCTCATATGCTGCTTAAAGCCGATAGTCTGTTGTTAAAACATTTGGCCACAGACATTGCAGCTATTCTGGAGGAACGCGATCCATTGGGTCGGGAAGCTGGAATAGATATTAATCTGAGGATTGAGGCGTTAAGAAGGCAAAGATCATTAAACAAGGCGGGTGGAAGGTTCTCAAGAATCTCAAAAATCGCTGCCGGATATCGCAAAATAATCGCAGTTGAAGAGGACAATAGCAGTATAGATTCATTTAATACGGGGCTGTTATTAGCTTATGCTTTCCCTGAAAGGATTGCAAGCGCCAAACCCGGGACAAATGCGCGCTTTCAGCTGGCAAACGGTAAGTATGTTATGGCTTCTCATACCGATGATCTGGCTCACGAATCATGGCTTGCGGTCGCGAATGCCGATATGAGAGACGGTAATGGGAAAATATTTCTTGCATCACCTATTGATCCGGCCGATTTGCGGCATCTTGTTGAAGAGCATGAAACAATAACCTGGGATACACGGAGAGGGGGTCTGATAGCTGCGTCAGAGATAAAAATAGGTTCTTTGGTTTTAAAGTCTACCTCACTCAAAAACATTGAACCTGAAAAAGTAGTAACTGCGGTTACTGATGCAATCAAAAAGGAAGGAGAGACAATGTTATCGTGGGATGAAAAGTTTATCCTGATACAAAACAGAATATTATCATTACGAAAATGGAATCCTCAGCAAGATTGGCCCGGTGTGACCAGATTCGAATTGTTGGCTAATCCTGCTGGTTGGCTTGGTGATTATTTGTTGCAAATCAAAAAGCCGGATGATCTTAAAAAGATTCCGCTTAGTGAGGTTTTAGTTTCTTCATTAACATGGGAAGAGCAAACATTGTTGAACAAACTTGCACCCGAGTATTTTACGGCACCAACAGGATCAAGAATCAGAATTCAGTACTTCCCGAATGGAGAGCCACCAGTACTTCCTGTTCGCCTTCAGGAAATGTTTGGGCAAGCTCAAACTCCTACGGTCAATGATGGTAAAACACCGGTTCTGCTTCATTTATTATCACCCGGTTACAAACCGGTGCAGGTCACATCCGATCTGATTAGTTTCTGGAACAATACCTATTTTGAAGTGAGAAAAGAGCTTAAAAGAAGGTATCCCAAGCATTCCTGGCCTGATGATCCGTGGAAAGCACCTCCTGTTGCAAAGGGCCGGCCGACAAAGAGCTGAGACGGCGGATGCGTGTT
>JAGQVC010000171.1 GCA_020438185.1 Bacteroidota bacterium | reverse complement strand
CCACTTCATAATCAATCGTTCTCTGAGGTTTTAGATCAGGGTTATTAATGATACTTGAAGTAGTATTGGCAAGGAATAAGTAGTCAATCGGATTGAGTCTGTTATCGCTCGGACGCTGTGTTAGCACATCGTAGTGAGCAAAGAACTGAGCAACGTCAGATATTGGGAACTGGAAAGCAATACGAGGCATGAAGTTCACCTGTGGCTTATAATCAGTAAAGGCTCCTGAACTTACAACCTGATTGTTCGGATCAAGCAGTGCAGGTGTTGCAACCCCTGTGTTTGAAGCCTGACGGATTACAATCGGGTCAGCAATTTCACGACCTTCGGCATCATACCAGCGACGACCGTTTCTATATCCAACAATATTATCAATATCAGTTAAGTCTGTATTCTTTGCATCGCGCACATAAACAACATAATCATCTCCAATATTTGATGGTCTTACCTGATCATCGTTGTAAACAAACTCACCTGCTTTACGCGTTTCGTAAAGTGAATATGGATCTTTCAGCACACTCTGGTTAGCATCATATCTGTCTACACGAAGACCAATATTAAATATCAGGTCTTTGAATGCAAACTTGTCCTGAATGTAAGCTGCCATATATATAGGAGTGAACGCTCCAAGCTCACGCTTGAAATTTCCGTTCTCATCCTTATCATTAAAGAAGCTATCCAGTGAACGACGTCCTTTCACTTTCTTTCCATATGCGTCGTAACCGTAATAAGAAACGAGTGAACTTCCCTGATTCAGCAGTTCATCAGGGCTGAACATAGATAAAGAGAAAGTTGAAGGGTCAAGATTATCAATGTCAATCCAGTCAGTACCGGTTGCACTTAATCCAAGAGCTTCCCGAAGGTTTTTATCAAAGAACGACTGGTTATCAGCATTATAAAGTCTATTGTAACGCAATGTGTCGGTAAACACGCCTGCCGAATTGAAAGTGCCATAAGGATTATTCAGATCAAGCTGCTCGATGTGACGGTTGGCGAGCTGACGCATAATTGTCCACAATCCGATTGGAGCGGCGCCATAACTTCTGTCAACACGCTGTTCGTACTCGAAACCGAACATAACCTCGTGACCTTTAATGTCAGCCGCGGCTTGTCCGACCAAACGATATTGTTCGTTTTGTGCTTTTTGCCAGGAGCCGTAAGTTGATCCCGGACTGTTATATAAGTCGTAAGTGCTTTGCGGCAGCGAGCCATTTAACAAACCTCCCCCTTGCTGAACCTGAGTTAAATTTCTGTAAAACCCATCAGCAACACCGTTTGCTAAATCATAATGTGCGCTGGTGTAGTTAGCCGTGATTGGATTTTGAGTGCCTGGGGCGAATGTGAATAAAGTATCACGGAAACCGTTCTGAACGATACCGGCAATAGGAATTCCATTCAGAGTGTCAATTCCACCTGTGTATGAAGGAATTTTATAGGTTTTAAACTTACCAACATAACCATAATCAAAGAAATTGTCTCTGTGCTCGTCATTGAATATGCGGAAGTTGGAAACTGTATAGTCAGCCTGAACTGAGTAGAATGCATTTTTAATAATTGAAGCTGATTTTGCTTCTTCTTCACCTCCTGCACCCAGACGCTGAGTCAACTTAGCGTACCCGCGAATTGTGCGGTCAATTTCTCTTCCGTTGTTGTTAGCATTAAACATAGTGTTTGCAAAGCTGTACAACATATAATCATAGTAATCGAATGTACCACCGATTGTGAAGTTGGTTTGCTCATTCAACTTGAAATCGATTTTACCTGCAAGACTGGCGCGCTTGGAGCCATAATTCTCTTTCGCTTTGATATTTTCAAAATCGGATGAACGCACATACTGAGAGTTGCGCACTGTACCAACACCAAGCGGAGCTGGTCTGAGAGGATTCTGCTCTATTTCACCAAGTTTGGTTTTGTTTAGACGTGTAATTCCAACAGCTGAAGGATCTCGATCATTCTCTGATAAGAACTCCGAAGAAAAGAAGAAACCAATATTCGGCTTGCGCTGTCCGTTAGCATATTCTTTAAAGGAGAGTGGACCTGTAATATTGAATCCGAGCAGGTTGTAGCCATATCCGTCAACAGAACGAACATACTCAAGACCACCATGAATATCAGGTGAAGGACCGCGGGTTGTAATGCTGATTACACCGCCGGTTGCATCTCCGTACATAGCCGGAAGACCACCAGTAATAATCTGAATTTGCTCGATACCCTGCTGTGGAATATTAGCGCTACCGCGAACTTTAATACCGTCGATGAAATAAAACGTGGCTTCGCCGCGTGAACCGCGAATGTTAATTCCATCGCCCTCATCCTGCTGGGTAACACCCGCAGTGGTTGCTGCTACGGAATTCACATTCCTGGTTGGTAAAGCGTAGATTTCCTCCTTGGTAACTGTTTTACCCTGATAGTCATCAATCAGCGGAACGTCGTAGGCAACAACCTCATACGTTTTGATTTCAACCACTGAAGATTCCAGTTTAACATCTACGGTTGTAATTTTTCCTGAAGAAACAACCACACCTGTAGTTGCGACCGGTTTGTAACCTACGTAGCTGGTCTTTACTACGTACGAGCCCGGATCGACCGGTTTGATGACATATTCACCATCAAAGTTGGACTGGCCTGAACCAATCTGAATTCCTCCCACTTCCACGATTACGTTTGCAAAAGGGATTGGCTCGCCTGTTTTTGCGTCTTTGATAATTCCTTTGATAGATCCGGCACCTGCCTGAGCAAGAGCTGCCGTAGCTGAAAAAAGGACCATCAAAAGTGTCAGGTAAATGTTTCTTACCATACTCCTGTTATTTAAAATCCACGTTTTTTTTCAAGGTTGCTAAGATAGAAATTGAAACTTATCAACCTTAAGAAAGGTTAAAATTTAGGTAACCCTTTGTTTTTCAATCCGTAAAATAGCGTTTATCCGCTTTTTACATAAAAGTGTTACCGCCTTTCGGCTGAAATTCTTTCAAATCTTCCCAGCTGTGGTATTGCATTTTTGTTAATCTTTCCTTGTCCTGAACTTCCGTTTTTATGAATCTGGAAATTATTCGGAATCGGGAATGATTGTTTCCAATACCACAATACAAATTTGGTTTAATGAAATGATTGCCGCAAAAACATGATTCGGCGTTTATCGGTTTGGATCTGTTTGCGTGTGTAAAAAAGGTGTAACATTCTGAATACCAAGACTTAACAACCTTTAAATTAAGTCATCATCGGCCGAAGGCCTGAAACTTAGCAGAGCGATGGAGGTTGCCTGGTAATTAATGACGCCGTTTGGGCTTATTGGCTTTAGCGGCCTTTTTGCGGGTGCGCTTCATGCGCCTTTTTGTGGCTTTGTCCTGAATGTTTTTGTGCCTGTCCTTGAGATCCTTTTCTGCTCTATTCTGCTTTTTAATCTGATCCTCCTTCTTTTTTCGGAGTTCCTTCTTTTGCTTCTCCGGACTTTTCGGCTTTACCTGTGCCTGTAATGGGGAAGCGAGAAGCGCTGATGCCAGAAACAGCATCAATACAATCTTTATTTGCTTAAACTTCATCACAGGAATAAATAATCGACTCTGCAAGGATACGTTATCTTTGCCGGAAACGTTTGCTTTACATGTTCAGAATAAGGCCGGCACTTGTAGTAATCATGCTTTTGGCGGGAGTTTCCTGCAAAAAGGATAACATAAACGACCAGCTAGGGATACCTTTAGTTGACGTAGACTTATACGTTTTATTATCGGCGCCGTCTAATATTTCGCTTAACGCCGTTGGCGGATGGGTTTATCTTGATGGCGGATCGCGCGGAATCGTGCTTTACCACCGTGCTTATGAAGATTATGTAGCCTTTGACCGGCATTGCACCTGGCAAACAACCGATGCCTGCGGGCGGGTTTCTGTTGACAGCACCGGAGTATTTATGAGTTGTGCCTGCTGCGATTCGAGATTTTCACTTATTGATGGCAGCGTAATTAACGGACCTACGCTAAACCCATTGCTGCAGTATAATGCTCAAACCAGTTCGCCCGGCACCCTGCATATATGGAATTAAAAAGCCCCGCCGAATGTGGCAGGGCTTTTTGCATTCATATGATTTGAAAAATCAATAGCGGTAGTATTCAGGTTTAAATGGCCCCTGAACTTCAACACCAATGTATTCAGCCTGATCGTTAGTCAGAACATCGAGTTCAACACCAATTTTAGCCAGGTGCAAACGTGCTACTTTTTCATCAAGGTGCTTTGGAAGGGTGTAAACCTTATTCTCGTACGATGAAGTGTTAGTCCACAACTCGAGCTGAGCAAGTGTTTGATTGGTAAACGAGTTCGACATTACAAAAGAAGGGTGTCCGGTTGCGCAACCCAGATTTACCAGTCTGCCTTCGGCAAGAACAATAATGTCTTTGCCATCAATTGTGTATTTATCAACCTGCGGTTTGATGGTATCTTTTGTATTGCCATAGTTTGAATTCAACCAGGCCATGTCAATTTCATTGTCGAAGTGGCCAATGTTACAAACGATTGCCTTATCCTTCATTGACTTGAAGTGACGATCGCGAATGATGTTGTAATTTCCGGTGGCTGTTACAACGATATCCGCTTCCTGAATGGCTGTGTCCATTTTTTTAACTTCGAAAC
>JAGQVC010000170.1 GCA_020438185.1 Bacteroidota bacterium | reverse complement strand
CATATTGTAAAAAATAATCAGCGCCAGTGAATACACAAAGGTCATTGCCCACACATGCTTGTAGGCAATCGGATGCATTACAATTTGCAGTAAATCCGCAATCAGCGTTGCCGGATTGGTGAGCAGGTCCCAACTGTTGAACCTGAAGAATCGCCCGAGATAAATTCCAAACGACGAGAGAATTATTACGGCCGCACTGAACCTCAGGGCCAACCTGTTATTTCTGAAGTGCTCAGAAATCATTTGTTGCATATCAAGCAGGGAGGCAAAACCAAGGAACAATCCGTTCCAGGCGAAGCTGAGCAACAAGATTAAATCGAACCAAAGGGGAATTAATTCATCCTGTTTAAGATGAAACAAATCGGTGAGAATGTAAAAACTGTTGGGAAGGAATAAAAGCCAGATTGCCGCAACTACCAGCGAATACAAACGATTGATGTGGCCTTTTCGGAACACCCGCAGGTATGTGCTCAATCCTAAAGGAATAATGGCCAGAAATAAATTCCAAATCAGGAAAATGTAGGTAATCTCGTGACTGAAAGCCATTCTGAAACTCAGTAGCAACACACTGAGCAACAGGCTTAAGGTAAAGCTTACCGCAATGCCGACCAAATTATTATGCTTATAAAATTGATACAGTTTTTTCAGGTAAGATAATCCCATAAGTACGGCAGGTAAATGATACAACCAACCGTTAACGCAAACAAAGCTGCAATTAGTACAGCTCCTGCAGCAATATCTTTTACTGCTCCAATTTCCGGATCATATTCCCTGTTTACCCGATTGGCGAGATGCTCAACCGCGGCGTTCAGCATTTCTGCCGCAAACACCATCGCAATGCATAACAAAACCGCTATCCACTCCATTTTGCTGATTTGGAAAAACCAGGCAGCGGTCAAAGCCACAAATGCCAGAACGAAGTGAATCCTCATGTGAACTTCCCGGCGAAAGCCGATAGCTATGCCGCGAAAGGCGTGACCAAAGGCTTGTATTCTTTTTTTCATGTAATCCAGCTCAGGTAATTATCCCTGCTAATCACTTCAAACGTTGCGTCCGGATAAGCTTGTGCAAAAGCGCTTGGAATTTTCACCTTTTTATGTTCGTTCCACTTGATTTCGAAAGCACTCAATTGTCCGTTTTTTTCTTCCAGCCAGTCAATTTCCTGCTGTTGATAGGTTCTCCAGAAATAATTGGTTTGCGAAAGGTTTTTCACCGACTGGTATTTAATGCGCTCCATAATCAGGTGGTTTTCCCAAAGCTGACCGGTGTCGGCGCGCAAACTCAGCGGATTGAAATTATTAATCAGAGCGTTTCGAACTCCATTGTCAACAAAGTAATACTTCGGGTGACGGGTTACTTCCTTTCTGAGATTGCGGCTAAAGCCCGGTATTTTGACCAGTACAAATACCTTCTGCAGCAAGTCAAGATAGCGGTCCACCGTGTTTTTACTTATTCCCAGCGAACGGCTTAATTCATCATTCGAAACTTCTTTCCCGGGCTGAAATGCAATCAAGCGAAGCAAATCATTCACCCTGGCAGAGTTTCTCACACCGTCGAATTCAAGTATGTCGCGCAGTAAATAGGACGAAACCATTTCGCGCAGATAGTCTTCTTTTTCTTCGTTCGAGCTCAGGTGAATCAATTCCGGGTAGTTCCCGTAAATAATCCGTTCTTCAAGCCGTGCCCCGGTTTCTGCCAATGTTTCATACTTGCTGTATTCCATTTGTGCAAAAGGATACAGCATGATTTCAGTTTTTCTTCCCGTTAAGGGTTCTCCTGTGCCTGCTCTAAGATCGAAAACCGACGAGCCTGTAGCGATAATATGAAGCCCTTCAATCTCATCCACCATCAATTTGAGATTCCAGCCAATTTCCGGGATGCGGTGTGCTTCATCAATTACCAATAGCCTTGCATCACCGACCAGCCTTTTGTAATTTGAAACTGTTCGCTCACTAAAAACCGATTGTACAGAACTATCGTCGCCGTTAAGAAATAAATAGGGCAGTTCAAGCCTGGGAAGCAGTTCTTTTAAAAACCAGGTTTTGCCCGTTCTTCTTGCGCCAAGCAACAAAATTACCTTGTTGGGCTTCAATACTTTCCGAAGTCTGGTTTCGATTGCTCTGCCGTATTTCACAATTCAAAATTAATGAAATTATTACCCAACTGACTGAATTACATAAAATACAGTCAACGTACTGACTAAATTACATTAAAAATAGTCAGTTACTTAATGGTAATTACAGATCATTCCGATAAGCATGGCCGACAGCTGGCAATTGACTTAATTCGATGAATTCCAGCCAACGTACTGACCGAATTACATTAAATTCAGTCAACGTACTGACCGAATTACATTAAAATCAGTCAACGTGCTGACCGAATTACATTAAAATCGGTCAGTAGGATAAATTTGTTACCAGGTGAATACGTTGGGTTGCTCTGTTATTCAGGAGCTTAGGTTAAAATTGGGGTCTCGCGTTGAAACGATTTGGTCGCCAATCAAACCGTACGGCTTTGTTTAAAAACAGGCACGGTCGAACAGGCTTCACCATACATCAGGCTTTTTACAATCGGCCTGAGCTTTTCGGTAAGCATTACATAGGCGCTGTCGGGAACCGGAAGATTGCCACAGCCTTTAATAATTACACGCTGGTCACGAAATTCTTCCAAATCCAGGTTTGCAACTACATCCTGATACAAAGCAGTTTCCAGATCATGCTGGGTTCCTGCCACGGTTTTGCGGACAAACGGTTCCAGCGAAGCTGCAACAAGCATGTAAGCCCAAACGGGAATTATAGCGTCTGCACTGCAAAAAACAGCCACGTAGGCATCTTTGTATTGCTCCCAGTCGTGGGTTTTAATCCATTCGCGAAAATCCTTTTCACGCAGAATCAATCCCTGAAAAAGAACCTCCCCGAGGTCAATACTCATCCGCCGGCCGGCGGGATAATAATCTTCCGGACTTATGGTAATCAGGCCACTATCGGCAACTTTGTTTACAATTTCCCCTTCCATTTCAAAGAAATCCAAGTTCAAATTTTGCTTCCTCACTCATCATACTTTGGTCCCAGGGTGGCTCAAATGTAATTTCCACTTTTGCCGAGTTAACTCCTTCAAGTGCAGCAATTTTGCTTTCAACATCAGGTGGTAATGTTTCGGCAACCGGGCACGAAGGCGAGGTCAAGGTCATCGATACATGCACATCCAGGTTCTCGTTCACCTCGATGCCGTAAATCAAGCCAAGTTCATAAATATTCACGGGAATTTCAGGGTCGTAGCAGGTCCTGATAACCTCTACCACGTCTTTCTCAATCTGTTCCGGCGTCTTTTCCATTTTATTTATGCTGAAAAGCTAATGCGTACATTTTCATCTGTTTAACCATCGAAACCAAGCCGTTCGCACGGGTTGGCGATAAATGTTCCTGAAGCCCGATTTTGTCAATAAAACTCAAAGGGCTTTCAACAATTTCTTCTGGACTTTCATCACTTAAAACCCGCACCAGCAGACTAACAATGCCTTTAGGAATTTGAGCATCACTATCAGCACGGTAGTGCACTTTGCCATTTTCAATTGATGCATCCATCCAGACACGGCTCTGGCAACCTTTAATCAGGTTGTCATCGGTTTTCAGACTTTCATCAATCAGCGGCAGTGATCGACCCAGGTCAATCAGGTATTCGTATTTCTCTGTCCAGTCCCCAAACATCGAGAACTCATCAATAATCTCAGCTTCTTTCGCAGCAATACTCATGATAACATTTTTGCTGCCTGCTTAAGCGCGTCAAACAGGCGATCCACCTCCTCGAAAGTATTATAAAACGAGAACGAAGCCCTTACCGTTCCGGGGATTCCATAAAAATCCATAACCGGTTCGGCGCAATGGTGCCCTGTTCTCACAGCAATTCCATTTTTATCCAGAATAAATCCAACATCATACGGGTGAAGCCCATCAATTAAAAAGGAAATCACGGGGACTTTGTTCTCAGATGTTCCGTAAAAGGTCATTCCGGGAATTTCGGAAAGCTTTTTTGTGGCATAATCCAGAAGCGCTTTTTCGTAAGCGTGCAGACTTTCGTGATTGAATTTTTTCCAGTAACGGATGGCTTCAGCCATACCAATTACGCCTTCAATATTCGGAGTTCCGGCTTCAAACTTAAGCGGCGTTTCTGCATAAGTGGTTTTTTCCAGCTTCACCTCCTTAATCATATCGCCTCCGCCTTTCCAGGGCGGCATGGCATCTAATATTTGCTTTTTGCCATACAACACGCCGGTACCGGTTGGGCCAAGCAGCTTGTGGGCCGAAAAAACATAGAAATCACAATCAAGCTCCTGCACATCTACCATAAAATGGGGAACTGCCTGTGCGCCGTCAACCAATACCACGGCTCCAATGCGGCGGGCCGCAGCAATAATTTCTTCCACCGGATTGATGGTGCCAAGCACATTCGAAACGTGTATAACACTTACAATTTTGGTTGCAGGACCAATTAATTCCAGCGCTTTGTCAAGTTCCCATTCACCTTTCGCGCTTATGGGGATTACCTTGAGCGTGGCTCCGGTTTGCTCACAGATCATTTGCCAGGGAACTATGTTGGCATGGTGTTCCATAGCCGAAATCAGCACTTCGTCGCCGGCTTTCAGATTACT
>JAGQVC010000169.1 GCA_020438185.1 Bacteroidota bacterium | reverse complement strand
CCAGTTCCAGCTTTGTGCTCCCGGAATATTTCCGGCTTCGAAACTCACTGTGGAAGGGAAGCTGGCATTTGGATCATACGTAGTATAAAAATAGGGCTCGTTGTTGCTAAACGTTACCGCATTAAATCCTACAAATGTTCTTTCGCATCCTGCGGATGTTACTATCGATAGTCCAACGTGATAGTTATTGGTATTCGGGTAAATATGAACGGGATTCTGCAGATTTGAAAAAGTACCGTCGCCGAAGTCCCATAACCAGGAAACTGCATCCGAAGTTGTATCAGTAAAATGCACCGCGTAAGGCGGACAAGGATCAATACTTACTTCAAATTCCGGGATCAGGCCTTCAACCGTAATTTGCTGGTACTCATCATAGGCAAGTCCGCAAACGCTTCCGTCATTAATCTGAAGCGAAACCGTGTATTGGCCAGGCTCGGTATAAACATGCACCGGATTAGATTCCGTTGAAGTGCTTCCATCGCCGAAATCCCATAAAAACGAAGTTATATATGGGTCATTGAGTCCGAAAGTGGTAGTAAAAGGAGCACATCCCACCAAAGGTGGCGGAACCGGATAATTGGCCTGTTGCGCAGTAACATTGGCATTACCGAGTGCAAGTGTGTCGGTACAACCGCCGGAACCAAATGCAATAAGGGTTACCGGATAAACTCCCAAATCCGCATACGTATGTTGTGGTAATGAATCTGTTGAAGTGGTTCCGTCTCCAAAATCCCAAAGATAGGAAACCGCGTTTTCTGTCAGGTTGCTTAGCTCAATACTTAGCGGTGGACATCCCGTAAAATGGGTCATTTCTGCATCAATCGTAGGTGCGGTTACAATGATTGAATCGAGTGTAACCTGTCGCCAGCAGCCGAATTCATTATACGCTTTCAGCGTGATGGTGTACACACCCGCATCCTGATAAGCGTATTGCGGAACTGCATCGAATGAATACCCGCCGTCGCCAAATGTCCAGTAATAATTTGTGGCCCCAACCGAATTGTTTTGCAGTTGTACATGAAGAGGCGCACAACCCAGCGTATTCGTTGCTGTAAAAGCAGCTGTTGGTTTGGGGTTTACCTGAATTGTGGTGGGTTGTTCCGAATCGAAGGAACAGCCATCGGCCATTTCAACATGCAATGTTATATCGTACAGCCCTGCCGGGAAATAAGTAACCGTAAAGCTTGGAGTGCTTGCTGTTTGACCATCGGAAGAAACCCAGGAATACGAAGCTGCTCCCACCACATCGCAACTTAAGGTAGAAGCCAGCGGCAAACATCCGTTCGTTACACTGGCAGTAATGTGTGGCGTATTATCAGGGTGCACCGTTATCCCCGGAATTGAAAAAGTATCGGTGCACCCGAAAGCATTGCTCAAAGCCAGTGTTACGTTAAAAACCCCTGAAGTGTCAAAAACATGGGTCGGGCTAATTTCTGCTGAGTTGGTTCCGTCTCCAAATATCCAGTTGTAGTTATCACCTCCGGTGGAATTGGACACAAAATCGAATTCAAACAATGGATCGCATGTTTCCATGCTATTTGTGGTGAATCCGGCAACAGGTGGCTCGATTGTTTGAATTTGCTGCGGCAATGTGGCAAATGATTGACAGCCCGCCGTATTCGTCGCCAAAAGGCTAACCTGATAATTCCCGGGGTTGGCATAAACCTTCGAAGGATTCAATAAAGTGGACGAAGTACCATCTCCAAAATCCCAGCTGAGGTTGGCAACATCATTCGATGCACAAATAAACTGGAAGCTTGTAACATCATTACATCCCTGATAGGAGTTAACCGAAATATTTAGTTGAGGCCCCGCGGTAACCGAAACCACAGCGTATGCTGTATCTCGTGCAACCGAAGAAATAGCGATTAAAGAAACATTGTATGTGCCCGGCTGGATGTACACATTCTGTGGATTTGCCAGACTCGAAAAATTACCATTTCCGAAATTCCATTGATAGGAAGTCGCTCCGGTTGAACTATTGGTAAAATTGATACTTAAAGGTGCACAACCCGTTTGGGCCGACATAGAAAATGCAGCTACCGGAACCTGTGAATACAGCTTCGCCTGAACCCCTGAAAGTAAAATGGCCAGTAAAAACAGAATTCTCCTGACCATGTTGATCAAAGCAACATGCATTTTTATGTTCCCTTTTGGTAGATTTAGGAACACTTTATTTTACAGTGTTCATATTATTTTGTTTTCTGATTTAATACCCGAATCTTACATGCAATTCCGAATTAATTTAATTTCAAACAAACGCCATAAACATAGATTTTACAGGCTCTACAGAATTGACTTAATTTTATTAAATTAAAATTCGACATAATTTTTACATACTATTTTCAGGACTTCCGAAAATTAAAAAAGCCCCGAAAATCATTCGATTTTCAGGGCTTATTAATTATATTTTAAAGCTTTAGCGCAGCAACGTTATCTGACCGTTTTTCACGATATCACGATTCGTATTCGAACGCATTTCCAGCCTGTAAACGTAAACGCCTTCAGGCAGCATTTCGTCGTTTATTGTTTTTCCATTCCAGCCTTCATTGGCGTCTTCAGTATGGAATATCTCTGCTCCCCAGCGATCAAAAATTGTCAGACTAAACTTCCTGATATTCTCCCCAACAACCTTAAACACCTCATTGTGTCCGTCGTTGTTTGGCGTAAACGCCGAAGGAATATAATACTCCGTTCCGTATTCCACAACAACCGAATGGCTTATTGAATCGCTGCATCCGGCGGCATTTACTACATATTGCGTAATCTCATAAACACCCTCATCGGTAAACGAATAATTACTCATGAACCCAAGAATCGTATCATTTTCAATCACATAATAACAGAATTGCGCATTCTCAGCCAGCGAAATAATTTCCATATCGTCGGCCCCGATAAATACCGTTTCCGGAGTAGTTCTGAATCCGGCTACCGGTTGCTCAAGCACCTGGATCAGGTTAGCCTGAGTTTCTTCAGACGAACATCCAAATTCGTTGGTTGCAGTTAGAGTCACCCCAAAATATCCGCTTTCCGTGTAGGTATGTTCCGGATTCCTTCCTGTTCCTTCGCTGCCATCTCCAAAATTCCAGGTGTAAGTCAAAGTCTGACTTCCCGATTCAGGCATAGCTTCAAAAGTGCTGTGTAATGGTATACAACCTTTAATTCCTGTAACATCGAATGTTGCAGATGGATGAGGATTAACACGTACGCTGTCGGTAAATGCTTCCGAAGAACAGCCATACTGGCTGATAACAAGCGTTACCGCCTGATATCCGATTGCATCAAAATTTATATTCGTCTGGTTCTCGTCACCCGGATTATGGGTGTAAGTGTGAGGACCAAGATTCCAGGCAAACTGGGCATCTTCGGTATAAGATCCATTATTGATGAAATCGAAAGAATTTCCGTCGAAACACTGGTCGTCCGGCACAATAAACGAAGCCACCGGCACAGGAGCAACAAAAACCGAAACAGTATCTGTATTTACACAATACTGATCATTCACTTCCAGTGTATAAGTGTTCTGCTCAATAAATGTGTGCAGCGTTTCAAGACTCACCAAAGGATTGCTAATCGTATCGTTTGACAGACCTGCAGACGACATCCAGCGGAAGCTGTAGCCGGGCATATTGAATGCTTGCAATTGTGCTGTATCGCCACTGCAAATCTGGATTGCTTCGCCCGCATCCGTAAATGGAAGCGCGCGAACAGTGATTGTTGCATGGAAGGTATCCGAACTGCAACCGTTTTCATTAATAACAAGTTCCGGGAATTTTTGCCCGGCCGAAGCCCAGAGTAAATCAATCGGACCTGAAGCAGAACCACTGATTAATTCCGCCCCGTCAAAATTCCATTCAAAATTTGCTGTTGCTCCTGCACTTCCATTAAACTCAACAGTTACAGGGCTTCCTTCGCATGCATACTCCGGAATTATAAAAGATGCACTAGGAATTGCATGAACCTCTACGTCATGCATTACCGGTGCTGAAATACACATGGCATCAGCAATGCTCAGGGTAATCTGTTTTGTCCCGGGGCTGGTCCAGCTAAAGCCGGGAGCTGTAATGTTTGATAAATCTTCATAATCGGCCATATCACTTTCCCAGCTAAACGCTGCTGATAAAGTTGTAACGCCTTGATAAAGTGCCGTTAATGTATCACCGGCACACATTTCCGCAGGGATTGTAAAGTCGGCTACCGGAACCGCTATTACCTGAACGAGCGTCGAATTGGTATCAGTTGTGAACCCGGCCACGGTGATCGAAAGTGAAATCCCGGCTACAGTTTCGTCATTCCACAATAACTCATAAGGTCCGGAACCACTTCCCGAAACAATCTCTGCTCCTCCAAAATTCCAGTTAAATTGTGCCTGCGAACTCGCAATGCCTGTATAATCAACATTCACAATGGTTCCGGCACATACCGTGTCGGCAGATACAATGAAGAGCGGTTCGGGCATCGCCAGCACCACAATGCTATCGGTAACCGGGCCGTCAACGCAGGCTCCAAGCTCCATTTGCAAGGTAACGCCATACGTTCCTGTTGAAGCGTATTCAAGAATCATCTCACCATCAGGCGACCCCGAAACAAAATTTGCCGAGGGATAATCCCATGTTATATTGGTTCCTGCAGGTGCTGAACCTGTAAAATCAATCACAGCTTCCTGACCGGTGTAAATGGTATCGGTTAAG
>JAGQVC010000016.1 GCA_020438185.1 Bacteroidota bacterium | reverse complement strand
TTATCGGCTGCTTCAATCAGGTTTTCCCCCGATCTTTTAATTACGTTCAGCGTCATTACCGGCTTTCCGTCCAAACGGGCATAATCCTGTTTGTCCTTATAGCCTTGTTTTACTTCGGCAATGTCTTTCAGGTAAACCAGATTACCGCGTGCCGAGCGGATTGTAATTCGTCCAATCTCGTCAACCGACTTAAATTCACCGGTTACACGCAGGGTTCTTCTCAATTCGTTAATGCGGATTTCCCCACCCGAAATATTAACATTTTCTGAAGCAACGTTCCGTTGGATATCGCTAAACGCGATTCCAAGAGCCTGCATTCTGTACAAATCGACGTTAATCTGTACCTCCTTGGTAAGCCCGCCAATCAGGTCACAACGGGTAATTTCGGGCAATTGCTCAATGGCATCCTGAAGGTCTTCAGTGTAACCCTTCAGTTGATCCAGCGGGTAATCGCCGGCCACATTGATGTTCATTATCGGGAACTCCGAGAAATTCACTTCCTGCACGTCCGGGTCAGAATCCAGGTCAGAAGGCAAATCGGTTTTTGCTTTATCAACTGCGTTGGATACCTTTTGTTTGGCTACATCCACATCAATTCCGGTGTTAAACTCAACTACAACGAGCGAGAAATCCTGAATAGAGTTGGACGTGATTTTCTTGATTCCTGTAATCGACTTAATTTGTTTCTCTAGTGGCTTTGTAATCAGGTTTTCTATATCCTCCGGGCTGGCGCCCGGATAAATGGTGGAAACGAAAACGGTTGGTATTACGATGTCGGGAAACTTCTCTTTCGGAATCCTCTGAAAAATGATCGCACCTGCAATGGTAATCAACACAGTAAAGATGTAAATAGCTGTACTGTTGTTAATTGCCCAATTGGTAGGCCCGAAGCTTTTTATATGTTTTTCTTCCATTTTATCAGGTTTAAACCGTTATTTTAAAGTAATCGACTGACCATCAACAATTTCACTATAACCTGATGTGATAATTTTATCGCCCGGATTTAGACCTTCTGTAATGACAACCTGATCTCCGTAGGATATCCCGGTGCTAACGAGCCTCTTTTTGGCGTTCATATTTTTGTCATTGCCGGAGGCAACAAAAACATATTGCTGTTCATTGGCATCTTTTTGAACCATGTTCGATGAAACCGCAATGACACTGTCGGCTGTTTCATCATTAATGCTCAGCGAAGCGAACATGTTAGGTCTTACATTCGATTCGGTTTTACCAAGTTCAATTTCAACCAGGAAGGTTCTTGACATCGGGTTCACTACTTTACTCACGAAGCTGATCTTGCTTTCAATCGTTTTTCCGATATCATTCAATTGAATCTTAACCGGATCGCCCACTTTAATTTTTTGGATATAAGAATCGGCAGCCTTGGCAGTAACCTTCATTCTGTTGAAATTCACCACATTAAATGCGCCCATCATACCCGGAGCAGCATATTCTCCAACTTTCACATTTACCTGATCAATAATTCCTGCAATCGGGGCCTTCATGCGGGTCATATCAATCTGAGCTTCCATAGATTCGATACTTTTTGTAAGCGATTCGTATTGCGTTTTAGCCTGCAGGTACTGAATTTCGCTACCTATTTTCTGATTCCACAGACGTTCCTGCTTTTCGTATGTTGTTTTGGCCAGTTCCAGAGTTGTTCTCAGCTGGGCCAGGCTTTCGCGCATAGCGCGATTATCGGTTTCACCAAGCACTTGTCCTTTGCTAACCAGATCGCCTTCTTTAACGTAAACCGCCGTCACAATTCCGGGCATACCCGGCATCACAGCAATGTCTTCATGTGCTTCAACAGTTCCCTGTAAATCAATGTAATGGCTAAAGCTTCCGGCTTCAATTGCCGAAACGGTAACCAGTTTAGGGTTCTTAATTACCTGAGATGTGTCCATCTTGGCAATTTCCTTTTCCAGATCAGCGATATCCTTTTTCAGGGTTTCCATCTGGGTGTTATATTCAGCAAGCTGTTTCTTTTTTGCTTCCAGCGAATTTTTCGATCCGCAGGCTACAACCAGCATTACAAGGGGAAAATAAATGAGTTTTTTCATCGGGTCGGGCAATCAGAATTTGTTAAGGTTTTTATCGAGTGTTACGCGTGCATCAAGTAACTGCTGCACAGCTGAAATGTAATTGGACTGTGCTCCCAGGTAGTCATTCAGAGATTGAATAACTTCGATACTGGAACCCACTCCTTCACTGTATTTGATTTGGGTGCGCTTGTATATTTTATCGGCAATTTCACTTGCTGCTTTGGTGTTCTCAACCGATTTAAGAGCCGACGAATAGCTTATCCAGGATTGAGATGATTGAATGCCAAGACCAGCAAGGGCTTGTGCCTTCTGGGTTTCCAGTTTATTAAGGTTTAGTTTTGCCTGACTCACACGTGAGGACTGACTCAATCCCTGAAAAATGGGCATAGAAATATTTACACCCAGGATGGTACCGCCCGGAACCCTGAAAAGTGGGTCGGTAAGCTTGTCAAAATCGTTGGTAATACGGCTTTCTTTCCAGGTATAAAAGGTGCTTAGCGTGGGAAGGTAATTGGCTCGCTGCCTTCTTACTTCAAGTTTTTGCAGGTTGATTGACTGATCCAGCAATAAATTATCAATATTGGCGCTCAGGTCAAACGAGGGTGCCGAAGCCATTCCGCTCGATGCTGTTTCAATCAGTTTATTTATTTCGCCTTTCAGGCTGATATCGGATGCAACCGGGTAACCCATCTGAAACTTGAGCAGGTTTTTGGCAATTTCCGTTTGCTGCTTTAGTGTTTCAGCGGTGTTTAGCAGGTTTTGCTTCACCAGTTCAAGACGGTCAACATCTGTTTCCTCCACAAAACCTTCCTTAAAGAAAGCGCGGGTTTGTACCAGTGATTCGTCAAGTGCCCCAAGATTTTCATTCAGAATGCGGGCATTCTCCTGCAGGATGATAACAAGATTATAAGCCCGGGTAACACTTTCGCGGACTTCAATTTCGGATTTTCGCAGCTGGGTTTCGGAAACCTCACGGTAAGCGCGTGCTGCCTGAAGACCAACTATATACTCTCCGCTGAAAGCGAGCCAGGAAGCTGTATAACCATAACTGGCATTGTACTGAACACCAAATGGAATGCGCAAATATGTGCCGGGAGGCGCCGCCGGATTAAATGCATCGGCTGCAATCACACTCACAGGTACCTGCACAAAATCCTGGAAGTTGGCTTCTGCCTTCAATTGCGGAATCCCAATACCGCGGATTTCTGCAACTTTTTTCTTTGCTATCTCAATATCTGTTGCAGCATTTTGTACACTGTATCCATTCTTGAGGGCAAAGGCAACAGCTTCTTCCAGCGAGAAAGAGCTGCCCGGGTCAGGGTTTTGTGCCTGCAACGCTGAGCCAATCAGCCAGAGAAACAGGAGCACTTTGTTTTTCATAGGTTCGGGTTTTTAGATTCGAGTTTCTTTTCCAATGCACGTAATCCGGCTTCGTTGGATATGCCGCGTACATGGTACTTCAGGTTTTCAAAATAAATTTGAGCAGGCTTAATACCCAGATGCGCGTACATCATATTGTCGGCTAGCAGCTCAATCTTCATTGCGAACAGCAATGAAATAATCTTAACATCAATGTCTCTTCTGAATATGCCTTCTTCCTGACCTTTCAGGATATTATTGCTCATCGTTTTCACAATAAACTCATTCCTGTGCCGCGACATCACCGCCCAAGCCTCAGGGTAGTATTTCTGCATGTCGTACAGAATTGAAGGGTGCAGATTGTTCAGTTTTTCTTCAACCGTTGAAGCTATTTCGAAGAGCTCATCCATAGCACTCAGGTTCTTACCGATTATATCACTAATCTCACACTGGTCGCGGTCTATTTCAAATTCTACAGCTTTCTTTACCAGGTCATTTTTATCGCTAACATGCTGATAAAGTGTCTTTTTCGAAATGCTCAACTCACGGCATAAATCATCCATGGTAACGCTCTTAAGTCCAAAGCGCATAAAAATGTCGCGGACCTGACGAAGGATGAGTTTTACTTTTTCTTCCACGGCGGCAAAGGTATAAAACAATGGAAACGAAAATCATTAAAAACGTTTCCGTTGTTTCCGGCGTAGCCGAAAACGAGTTAACCATTTGAAATACAAGCGGTTAAAATTCTAATAAAACACCATTATTGGAAACGGACCCTTGGAAATTAGTCCTCTCGTTCCGTTCTCACACGGATATCTGTCGAAATAAGTTTATTCACATCCCTGATTTCTCTGTCAAGTTCCAGCGCAGATTCATGAGTGCTTTTTAAGAGTCTGCTTAAATCCGGATTGTCAGAAGGCAATTGTTTCATCATTTCAACAATAGCGAGCAAACGACTTAGTGGCGCCCTCACCTTGTGTGAATTGAAAAATGCGTATTCTGCGAGTTGCTGGTTCTTGATCATCAGGGAATTCTCATAAATGAACTTATCCGAAATGTCAATCATCCCACCTATCATTCGGTAAACCTTGAGATTTTTATCAAACAGAGAGGTTCCCTTATCCAGCACAAAAGCGTAAGTTCCATCTGTTCTCAAAAAGCGATATTCTGAACTCCAGCTTTGTTCACCGTTTGCTGCAGCATTGAGCAGGCTGCGCACCACTTTCTCACGGTCCTCAGGATGAATCCGTTCAACCCACCAGTCAAATTCTGTTTGCCTTCCTGCTTTTGGATAGCCGAATAATTTGCTGATGCCCTCGCCCCACCAAAGTGTATTATTCAAAACATCCCAGTCCCACACGGCATCATTTGTCGCCTTCGAAATCATTTCAAACCGAAGTGAACTTTCTTCGAGCTCGTTTTTCAGCAAGCGCTCTTCAGTGCGGTCAAATCCGATAATCCAGATGTGTATGCCGGGTGCCAGCGGTTGTTCCTGCCGGTAACGTAACACAACCTGAACAAACTTAAAACTACCATCGGCACACCTGCACTTCATCGAAGGGAAATTTTCGGTGAAATTTTTACCCTCTCGTTTAATTACTTTCTCAAGTTTTTTAAAATCAGGATCTTCACCGAAAATGAGCTTCAAAGAGTTCGGATTCGAAATTAGCTCTGAGGCTGAATATCCGCTCTTTTCCTGAAACCACTGGTTACAAATCAGTATCTCACCCCGGGCATTCAGAGCAAGTATCATGGCTGGAAACCGCTGTACGATGTCTATGAGGGTGTCCAAGGGTCGGGTTGGTTTTGATGCACTAAAATTATAAATTCTGTAGAATTTTCAAAACTAACTCTGGATCAACCCGAAGTATTTGTGTCTGAACCGTACTAATCATCGGCTTGGCACCACATCAATCGGAACATCAGAAACCGACTGTGTTGCCCAGCTACCGGCATTCTCGTTTGGCAGGCTTCCCAATGTGCCTTGTGATTGATTAAATGCGTAAATGGTTGTAGTGGTTATAATTATGATGCTTCTGGATGTGCTTATGGCTTTGATGAAAGTTCCGTTTAAAGTGATCGGGTTCCAAACGGCTGCCGAAAGATTTGGCGGGTCGCCAAGGGTGCTTCTTGGTTGCGACAATCCGTATGCATGTGTACTTGTGTACACAACCAGATTAATTCCATTTGAAATACCTCCAATCGGATTACCCGAAAGTGTGGTTGTTAGCCAAACTCCCTGATTGAGGTTCGGTGGAGTACCTAAATTACTTTGTGTTTGGTAAAACGCATATGCGGTCGATGAGGTCCATAGGGCAATTTGCAATTCCGAGGATACGGAGCCTAGTACATTACCATCCAGCGAAGCTGAAGTAAATGAACCTGAATTGTAATTTGTTGCTGTGCTGCTCTGGCTTTGTGAGTAGCCGTAAGCGGTGGTTCCGGTGTAAACTACCGCCAGATTCCCCGCAGGTAGTATTTCGCATCCCGAAACTCCCGCAGGCCCAACCGGTCCGGGAACTCCCTGTGGCCCGGGATTGCCCTGTGGCCCTTGCTCTCCTTGCGGTCCGGGTTCGCCTTGCGGCCCGGCAATGCTGCTGCCCGAATTATTGGCATACAAAGCATAGGGCACGCTTAGCAGTTCAGAGTTCCCCGTAAGTTCATAATTACTGCCTCCGGCAGGATCGGTTTCCGAACTCAAAAAGTATGGCCCGTTACCCCAGGCAATTTCTGAAATCGACCCAATTGAACCTGTACCACTGCCAATAACAACCGACATGAGTCCGTTTTCATTGGTGCTTGTGTTGTGAATCTCTTCATAAACTACCGGACCGTCACTCGTTCCCTGATGAATCTGAATTCGGGTTTGAACAACCTGATCAGTTAATGGCTCTCCGGTGTTGTCCCTCAACACGGCCTGGTAGCTCATAGCTTCAGGAGCCTGCGACCAGACAGGCAAAGAAAGCACTACCAGACAAAAGCATAAAACGAAAGTCTTCATTCTTTATAGTATAATTAGTTTTTGGGTATACACTGAACCCGAGTATCGGATTAAGAGTAAATAGGAGCCTTGCGAAATTCCCGATAAATCTAGCCGGGTTTCCTTTTTCATTTTATCATGCAACAACAGCAGTTGGCCAAGCTGATTGAAAACAAATGCTTCAAAAGGCTCTTCCGACAAGGCATTTAATCTTATGTAAACTTCGTTTGAAGCCGGATTCGGGAATACATCAAACAGCCTTGAATCCGGAATTATTAATCCGGTAATCTGTGATTGGTGATAAACCTGTTGAACGCCTTCCTGCAAAGTGGCAGACGGAGCTTCTTCAACTGTGTAAAATACCTGACCGATAGAAAAACTTAAACCGGGAGCAGTAAATCCACCGCTGTTCATACTGTTCTGCGCATTGCCAACACTAACAAGTGTAGATAAAACAGATATGAGAAACAGGCGCAGATTCATAGTCCAAAACTAAACATATTCAGACGCCGTTAAACAGAATATAAAATCAAAAAGCCGCTCTTTCGGAGCGGCTTTTTGACAGATTTTTCAGCAGAATTAACTTCCGCAGGCTTCACAATCCTCAGGATTGTCCAGAGAGCAGGAAATATCTGCCTGAACATCAGCTCCTATCACGGCGACAGCCGGACGATTTTCACTCACAACCGGCACGAACTGCTTTTCGGCCTGCGTTTGAACAGTGAATTTAATAGCCTCGGCAGCTGCTTTAGATCTCAGATAATACATTCCTGTTTTAAGACCTTTCTTCCAGGCATAAAAGTGCATAGATGTAAGCTTCGCCATGTTTGGCGTTTCCATGAAAATATTAAGCGATTGCGACTGGCAAATAAAAGCGCCACGGTCGGCAGCCATATCAATGATGGCTTTTTGCTTGATTTCCCAAACAGTTTTGTATAGCTCCTTAATATTATCAGGGATCTCAGAAATATGCTGGATAGAACCATTGGCAGCAATAATCTTATTTTTAAGATCATCATTCCAGATGCCTAAATCTACCAAATCGCGCAGCATGTGTTTGTTCACAATAATGAATTCACCCGAAAGAACGCGACGGCTGTAAATATTGCTGGTGTATGGCTCAAAACACTCATTATTACCCAGAATCTGAGATGTTGAAGCGGTTGGCATCGGAGCAAGCAACAAGGAATTGCGCACCCCGTATTTTGCCACTTCTTCTTTCAAAATATCCCATTCCCAGCGATTACCAGGAGTAACACCCCACATATCAAACTGGAAAATTCCTTTCGACACCGGACTTCCCTCATAGCTTGCGTAAGGTCCGTGCTCCTTGGCAAGATCCTTAGATGCTGTCATTGAAGCATAGTAAATCGTTTCGAAAATGTCGGCATTCAGTTGTCTCGCTTCATCACTCTCGAATGGTTGACGAAGTAAAATGAATGTGTCCGCCAGTCCCTGAACACCAATTCCAATCGGACGGTGACGCAAATTGGAGCGTTCAGCCTCAGGTACCGGATAATAATTACCATCGATTATTTTGTTGAGGTTCAGAGTAATCTGATAGGTAACCTCAAACAATTTATCATGATCGAATTCCCCGTCTTGTATAAATCGTGGCAAAGCAATCGAAGCCAGGTTACAAACCGCAACTTCATCATCCGAGGTGTATTCAATAATCTCGGTACAAAGGTTCGAAGATTTGATCGTGCCCAGATTCTGCTGGTTGCTCTTACCATTGCAGGCATCCTTGTATAAAATATATGGTGTACCTGTTTCAATTTGTGCTTCCAGCACCGATGACCACAGTTCGCGGGCTTTAACCACTTTTCTGGCACGTCCTTCGGCTTCGTATTGTTCGTATAGCTTCTCGAACTCTTCTCCCCAGCAATCTGCCAGTCCGGGTGCTTCGTTTGGACAGAAAAGCGACCAATCGCCTTCTTCTTCAATACGCTTCATGAATAAATCCGGAACCCACAAGGCATAAAACAAGTCGCGGGCGCGAACTTCTTCTTTTCCGTGGTTTTTCTTCAAATTCAGGAAGTCAAGCACATCCGCATGCCAGGGCTCCAGATAGATTGCAAAGGAACCTTTGCGTTTTCCTCCACCCTGATCAACATAACGCGCTGTATCGTTAAATACCCGAAGCATCGGTACAATTCCATTGGAAGTTCCGTTGGTTCCGCGAATGTAAGATCCCGTAGCTCGAACATTATGAATGCTCAATCCGATACCACCGGCACTCTGACTAATTTTCGCGCATTGCTTTAATGTATCGTATATACCGTCAATACTGTCATCCCGCATGGTCAGAAGGAAACAGCTCGACATCTGTGGCTTGGGAGTTCCGGCATTAAACAGGGTAGGAGTAGCATGCGTAAACCAGCGCTCCGACATCAGGTGATAAGTCTTGATAACCTGCTCAATATCATCTTTGTGAATCCCTACTGCAACACGCATCAGCATTTGCTGCGGACGTTCCGCAACCTTTCCGTTAACACGAAGCAGATAAGATTTCTCAAGCGTTTTGAATCCAAAATAATCATAACCAAAATCACGGTCATAAATGATTGTGGAATCAAGCAATTCCGCATTTTTCAGAATAATATTATGTACATCATCTGCAATCAGCGGAGCGTGTTGGCCGGTTTTGGAATCAACATAATTATACAAGTCAGACATCGTTTCAGAAAACGATTTCTTGGTAAGCTTGTGCAAATTGCTGATGGCAATTCTTGAAGCAAGCAGGGCGTAATCCGGATGCTTGGTCGTCATTCCCGCAGCTGTTTCTGCAGCCAGGTTATCAAGCGCTTCAGTCGTAACTCCGGGGTGAATCCCCTGAATTACTTTCTGTGCAACCGAAACAGGATCAACATGCACAGGGTCAAGCCCGTAGCAAAGTTTCTGAATTCGTGCTGTAACCTTGTCAAACTTAACTGACTCACGACGTCCGTCGCGCTTGATTACATAATTGGAGGATGCAGATGTGCTCATGTTCATGTTGTTATCAAAAATCTTCATCAAATCTGATTGTTTTGTCTTCTTTGCTGCTCATAACCCCGGCCTTCTGGTAGTCACCAACCTTTTTCTCAAAGAAGTTGGTCTTGCCGTTAAGTGAAATCATTTCCATAAAATCGAAGGGGTTTGCAGCATTGTAGATTTTTGAATACCCCAGTGCAACCAACAAACGGTCAGAAACAAATTCAATGTACTGACACATCAGTTCAGCATTCATTCCTATTAGCTGAACCGGAATTGCTGATGTTACAAATTCTTTTTCTATTTCAACTGCGTTGGTAATAATGTCTTTAACGCGGCTCTCGCTTAGTTTATTTAAAAGTTGCTTGTATAGCAAACAGGCAAAATCGCAGTGAAGCCCTTCGTCTCTCGAAATCAATTCATTCGAAAAGCTAAGTCCGGGCATAAGCCCTCTTTTCTTAAGCCAGAAAATGGAGCAGAACGAACCCGAAAAGAAAATGCCCTCAACTGCCGCAAAGGCAATCAGGCGCTCTGCAAAACTTCCGTTTTCAATCCAGCGCAATGCCCATTCTCCTTTTCTGCCTACGGCGGGAACTGTTTCCAGCGCATGAAATAATTTATTCTTTTCTTCAGAATCCTTGATGTAGGTGTCAATAAGCAATGAATAGGTCTCAGAGTGAATGTTCTCAATCATAATCTGATACCCGTAAAAACAACGAGCTTCAGGATATTGAACTTCATTCATGAAATTCACAGCCAGATTCTCGTTCACAATCCCATCGCTTGCCGCAAAAAATGCCAGCACATGCTTAATAAAATGCTTCTCGTCCGAAGTCAGTTTGTTCTCCCAATCTGTCAGGTCAGCATGCAAATCTATTTCTTCAGCCGTCCAGAAACTCGCCTCCGCTTTTTTGTACATCTCCCAAATCTCCTTGTGTCGGATCGGAAACAATACAAACCTGTCTTTATTTTCCCTTAATATCGGCTCATCTTTCATCACTTCTGCTCCTAACTCCCCGCTCAGGGTCTTTTCCTTTAAAACGTTATCCATTATACTCTAGTGTTTTGATTATCAACGATTTGCGTTTTGGCCTCAGGCAGACAACTTTTTGTGTTAGTTATTTCACTAACAATCAGCGGCTTACCAAAAATCAGAGGCTGAAAAACTTGTTTCACAAAAATCATTGGGAAAGGGTCTTTTCCCAAACGGTTTTTGTTAACATTTGGCTTCAGTTTTTAACATTTTATGGGAAAGTCAACACAGGCGCGACATACAGAAAAACAAGGGCTTTCAGAGATTTTTGTTAATTCTTTTTCGCCCGTTTTTTTTCACATTACAAGCATCTGTTAACATGATAGTTAATGTTATTTTAACACGAACCAAAATCAGAAATAGGGGCCTTCCCGCTTGACTCGAATCAAGGCTTTCACTAAGGAGGTAAATTCCTCTACTTTTTGCTCCGGAATTGTCCTGCAAAAATCAAAAGTCGGGTGCTATTGCAATGCGTTATTGCATTGTTTTCCTCTACAAATCCTGAACACCATGCTGCAAATATGCCTCAGCTGTCTCTTCAAGAAGGGCATACCATTCTTCTCCGTAGGCACGTATCAGTGCCTCCTTTAAAAAACGGTAAACCGGAACCGATTGCTGCTTTCCAAGCACACAGGCCGGGGCACAAATCTTCCACCGGTTGTAATTCAAGGCTTCATATTCGGGTAATTTCAAAACCCGTATTGGATAAAGATGACAGGAAACGGGCTTCCTGAACTTTGTTTTACCGGCCTTCCACGCATTTTCTATCCCGCAGAATGCGGTGCCCTTCTCATCAAATACCGTAAAAGCACATTCTTTCCCTTCTACAAGCGGTGTAACCACATCGCCATCCGAATCTATCACAAATACGCCCTGTTCGTCAATTTCTTTAAGGCCTTCAGGCCTCAGAAATGGTTTTATCTGCTCCAGCTCCTCCTCAAGCAAACCGGCTTCCTCATCATTTAACGGGGCCCCGCTATCTCCCTCAACACAGCATGCTCCGCCACATGCACTCAGGTTGCAAATAAATTCCTGCTCAAGAATATCTTCCGAAATCAGCTTGTCGCCCACAATTATCATAATGCAAAGGTACATTCCTGCCGGTATCTTCCGCCTCATCTTTGTTTCTTTCACGGCCTCACGGCCGGATGTATTTTTTAAACATACCATCGGGCAGTTTTCACCTCTCGTTTTCAAGCCAATTGTGTAGGTTTGCAGCCCAAACTTAACATTATGGCTTCCGACAGCTATCTCGAATACGAAGACCTTCTTTTTGAAGCTGATGACCTGATCAGAAACAACCGAATTTCCGAAGCTGTCGGATTGCTCGAAGGTGTTATTGCTCAGGCTCCCGACTTCGGCAAGGCATACAATCACCTCGGCTGGATCTACGAAACCAAACTCAAGGATTTCTACACCGCCGAGGAAATGTACAAGCAATGTATCGCTTACAATCCCGATTATCCTCCCGTTTACCTCAATCTTAGCATCGTGCTCTCAAGCCTCGAGAAATACAAGGAGCTGGAGGACCATCTCAATAAAGCACTCAAGGTTGCAGGCGTCGATAAATCCTCAATCCACAACGAGTTTGGCATACTGCGCGAGCTTCAGCTCGATTTTAACGATGCAGTTCGCCATTTTAAGGACGCGATTCGTTATTGCCTCAACGATGCAAACCTCGAAACTTACTCCAAGTCAATAGAACGCTGCCGTAAAAAGCGCGAAATCCTTTGAACTTCATAAAAACCAATCCTTTCGTCACATCCAAACATGCAAGCCGAAGATCTTTTTAAAAAAGTAACTGCTCACGCAAAGGAATACGGATTCGTATTCCAGTCATCCGAAATCTACGACGGACTCAGCGCTGTTTATGACTATGGTCAGAACGGTGTGGAACTTAAGAATAACCTGCGCGAATACTGGTGGAAATCAATGGTGCAGATGCATGAAAATATCGTTGGAATTGATGCCGCTATCTTCATGCACCCCAAAGTTTGGAAGGCTTCAGGCCACGTCGACGGCTTCTCGGATCCGATGATTGATAACAAGGATTCCAAAAAGCGCTACCGCGCTGATCAGTTACTCGAAGATCAGATTGAACGCCTCCGCAACAAAGGCAGGGACGAAAAAGCATCGCAACTGGAAGTTGCTATGAATGCAGCTCTCAACGATAACAACCTGGAAACGCTGCGCAATCTGATTATTGAACAGGAAATTGCCTGTCCGGTTAGCGGAACCCGCAACTGGACCGAAGTGCGACAGTTTAATCTCATGTTCAGCACATCCATGGGCTCTGTGGCCGACGATGCAAGCGAAGTTTACCTGCGCCCCGAAACGGCTCAGGGTATCTTTGTGAATTTCCTCAACGTGCAGAAAACCGGCCGTATGAAAATTCCATTCGGAATTGCTCAGGTTGGAAAAGCCTTTCGTAACGAAATC
>JAGQVC010000168.1 GCA_020438185.1 Bacteroidota bacterium | reverse complement strand
CGTACTTAAAAATGCGCCTAGTCGCTCAGTTCCGGGTTTTCGGGTAATAATATTAACCGTTCCGGCGATAGCCGAACTACCGAAAAGCACCGAACCACCGCCTTTTACAACTTCCACGCGCTCGATGATTGCGGAGGGAAACATTTCGAGCCCGTAAAGCGATAGTACAGACGAAAATACGGGTCTTGAATTAATCAAAATCTGACTGTAACTGCCTGACATTCCGTTCATACGCAACTGTGAATAGCCGCAAGTCTGACAATCGGTCTCCATGCGCAATCCGGGCTGAAAACACAAACCTTCGCTCAAATTATTGGATTGGGTGAGCTCCAGCATTTTACGGTTGAGCACAGAAACCTGAACGGGTGAATTCCTTTTGTCGGTTTCCCGGCGTGTGGCACTAATAACCACCTCGGAAAGCGATATATCAAGCGGCTCAAGGTCAATTTTCAATTCGCTGACATTTCGTGCATCCCAAATCAATGTTTTTTCTTGATAACCAATTAAATGAATAAGCAGTATAACTGAATCGCAGGGAACCGTGAGTTGGAATGAGCCATTGCTATTTGTGGAAATGGAATTGTCAGTTCCCGAAATTCCAACAAGGGCATAGGGCAAAATACTTCCGTTACTCTGTACAGTACCTTTTACAGCGCATTGGCAAATCCCGGTGAATGAAACCAGAAGTAAGAAAATGACAGATGAAATTCGCAAAGTCTAAAATAAAATTTAGACAAACCTAAAATAAAAGTTAATACAATCAAAATTCCTTCCGTGTAGGGGTATTCCTGTTTCGAAATGTTATAGCAGAAAAAAGGTCATGAAACGTACAATTGCAGCTCTCATTTTGCTCGTTTATTTCCTGCTGTCGCTATCCGGCGAAGCCGCTACACTCTGTTACAAAATTATGGTTGACGGCGAAGAACATGGCCGGCTGACCGCGATTTGCAACCGGCAATCGAACGAGGATTACAGTTTAAAACTGAATACCCGTTTGCAATTTTTTCTGTTGAATATTGAGTCGGATATTTATGTGGAATTCAGAAACGGAATGTTGCTACGTGCCGGGTTTAACAAAACAATTAATGGCGTTGAAACCGAGAATACCGAAATTGTAAAACATGGAAATGGACTGCATCTGAGTGGTTCAGACATCGACACCCGTTTCATTTCGGGCAATGTGGCATTTAGCGTAGGATGCCTGTATCACAGCGAGCCCAAAAGCAAGGATACCATCCTTTCTGAGCGACTTGGCGAGAAAGTCCTGGTGACCCGTATTGCGGATTCCAAATATATGTTGCATCTGCCCGACGGGCAAACGAATACCTACACCTACAAAAACGGAATCTGCACAAGCATGCAAACCCGAAACCGCGGTAAAAGCGTAGTGTTTATCCTGATTTAATCAGAATTCAAGATTACGTGGCGTGCGCGGGAAAGGAATCACGTCGCGGATGTTACCCATTCCGCTCACAAACAGCATCAAACGTTCAAAGCCAAGTCCGAATCCAGCATGCGGCACGGTTCCGTACTGACGAGTTTCGAGATACCACCACAAACTATCGCGGTGAATTCCCATTTCGTCGATACGCTTACTTAGCTTTTCGTAATCTTCTTCACGCTGCGAACCGCCTATAATTTCGCCGATTCCGGGGAAGAGAATATCCATTGCCCGCACCGTTTTGCCATCGTCGTTCTGCTTCATGTAAAAAGCCTTGATTTGCATCGGGTAATTCGTGAGGATGACCGGTTTTTTGAAATGTTTCTCAACCAAATAGCGTTCGTGTTCGCTTTGAAGGTCAACGCCCCACGAAACGGGAAATTCGAATTTTTTACCACTTTTCTCAAGAATACCAACCGCTTCGGTGTAGGTAAGGCGTTCAAACGACTCTGCCAGAACGTGTTCGAGCTTGGCAATTAAAGGCATCGAACTGCGGTCTTCCTTTTTCATTTGCAGCTCTTCTTCCTGCTGGCGTTTTTCCAGAAAATCCAGATCATCGCGGCAATTATCCAATGCGTAGCGAATCAGGTATTTCAGGAAGTCTTCAGCCAGATCCATATTGTCTTCCAGCTCAAAAAAGGCCATTTCCGGCTCAATCATCCAGAACTCGGCTAGATGGCGCGTGGTATTGGAGTTTTCGGCCCTGAATGTTGGTCCGAACGTGTAAACTTTAGACAACGCAAGCGCTGCAAGCTCAGACTCGAGCTGGCCGGAAACGGTAAGATTGGCTTCCTTACCAAAAAAGTCCTTGTCGAAATCCACCTCACCACTTTCATTTTTGGGAGCATTTTCAGCCGGAAGGGTTGTAACGCGGAACATTTCGCCGGCACCTTCGGCATCCGAACCGGTAATAATGGGCGCGTGGATGTAGTAGAAATTATTGTCGTTAAAGTACTTATGAATAGCAAAAGCCATTGCATGGCGAAGCCTCAGAATGGCGCCGAAGGTGTTGGTTCTCGGACGCAGATGGGCAATTTCGCGCAGAAATTCAAGGGAATGTTTTTTCTTTTGAAGCGGGAATTTTTCCGGGTCACAATCGCCAAGGATTTCAATCTTTTCTGCCAGCAATTCAACAGTTTGTCCGGCACCTTGCGAGGCAACCAGTTTTCCTTTAACCAAAATGCTGCTGCCCGTTGTTACCCGTTTCATCAGGTTTTCATCAAACTGATTTAATTCGGCAACCACCTGAATGGTTTTAATGGTTGAACCATCGCTTAATGCAATAAATGCGATGTCTTTATTACCACGTTTACTTCTTACCCAGCCTTTCAGGCTGATGATTTGTTCCTGCGGTTGAGCAGCAAGGTAATCGGCTATTCTTTTTTCGTTGAGCGCTCCCATAAATGAGATTTAATGAGGCGCAAAAATACAGCTTAGGCTGTATTTAGATGAATAATCTGAAAAAAATGGAAATTAAAAGATTAATTTGAAGCAGATTCTTCGTATGCAGGCTTTAGCTGCAGGTTATTGTTACCGGCAAAAGTCTTCTGCGCCTGAAGAAATTCCGAAATCAGCCGGTTACTTTTTTCATCAATACTTTTGTATAAAATCGTGAGGCGGGCTTCATCAACTTCGGTGTAAACACTATCAGGTTTGGAAAGAATTTTAATGGCTTCGTCGTATTCTGAAGCATTCAGTTCCTTATAACCTTTAATCAGGTCTTTCGCTGCTTTCAGCAGGGATTCATCATTTTTAAAAGCCTGCATTTTGTCAACTTGTTCTTCAGCTTTCTCAAGCTGATTTTCGAGCTCATTGCGGCGAATTTCCATTTCACCGCGCACATATCCGGCAAAAGCATCCTGAAGTTTGTTGGCTTTTTCGGTGATTCTTATTTGCTGCACGGCAAGCGAATCGTTATAAGCAACCGGCTGAGTTGAATCTGCACTGCATGCATGCAGCGAAACAAGCACTGATAAAGCAAGAATAAATCGCATCATAGTGCAAAGTAATTAAAGATTCTCTTGATTCTCATGGCAAATTAAATTGAATTAATTTTCGCTTTTTCGAATAAGTACCTTACCAAACCAGGTTTGTTTTTCGCTCCCAACTTCAACAATGTACAAGCCTTCGGGCAATTCCGAAACGTTGCATGTTTTGTTATTCAGTAGTGTTTTTAATATCGGCCTGCCGGCCGGATCCCTGAACAGGATGGTGGCATTTTCATTCAGAAACGGAGTCGAAACGGAGATAATTCCCGAGGATGGATTTGGATAAATGAGTAGCCGGTTTTCAGTATTCATCCCGGCTTTGCCGGAAGTGCTGAGGTTGCAACCCGCGTTTTCGTTCTCGGAAATTCGCGCAGAGACAAATTCTACAATTTCGGCCACACGGGTTGCGGGTGCAACTACCGAATGTCCGGGCGGATCCTGAACGCAGTTTGGTCCACCGGTTTGCGAAATGGTACTCAGCTTATTGATGCTGTAACCCTGATCGTTAATCAGCGTTTCGATTCCGCATGAGCCGCGCGCCCAGGGCATATTCCAGACATGGTTGCAACCCAGAAACCCGAGCGGGTCCAGACAGTTGTACGATAAGGAGGATAGCAAAGGAGCTGTTCCGCAGGAAACAATCAAATCGCTGGTCTGATGATGCAGATAGAGCAGGGGAGAAGTGCCGTTTTCAACCGCAAAATAATCCCACATAATACCTCCGATAAAGTTGAAAACACCGGCCACCTCCGAAGTGTACCCGTTTTCTGCAATGGTGCCCTCGATTGAACCTAAATCGGGACGCTCCAGATTAATTGTAGCATTACTCAGGTTGTGGTAATCGTGGCAATAATCAAGGGTAACAGCTGGCCCCGGCGCATTTGTAAGTTCGAAAGCCGCAGGTGGCTTTTCGGATTCATCATCCACAAATGTTGCAGCTAATGCATTAAAGCCTCCAGCACTTACGCCCGCGGCAAAAAAGTTTTCTGTGCAGGTTGAATCCTCCTGAAACCGGGCTTTCAGAAAGCGGATTGCGCCTTTAAAATCCTGCATGCCGCGGTACATGGCTCGAATAACTTCGTTGCTGTCGGCGGGATACACACAGTTGCTTTCCATGGTAACAGGCGGACAAGTGGCATAATTGGAACCTGCTCCCGTTGAAGGATGAAATCCAAGCCGGTAGTCTATTGCAGCAACCACATAACCTCTTTGTGCAAACCAGGGAGCGATACCGGTGATATCGTAGCTCCGTTTATCGCCTCCAATCCAGGCGCCGCCAAAAGCCATTACCAAAGCAGGTCGGTGCGTATTG
>JAGQVC010000167.1 GCA_020438185.1 Bacteroidota bacterium | reverse complement strand
CAAAGCTTCGCCGGGCTCTTCAATTCGTTTGCGCAATGCATTGTAAAAGAACAGATTAACCAGTAAAATCCACCACGAGCCTCCGGTAGTTCCGGTGTATTCGTACCATTGAACCAGTTCCGGCATAGATGCAGCGGCGTTGCCCAATGTTAGCCAGGGCCAGGACAAATCCCAATCGTGGTGCAGATACTCAAAGGCTGTCCATAAAACCGGGAAATAAAGGAAAGCAAAGCGTCCCGGAAGCCGGTCACGCAAGCCGGAGGCTATTGTAAACACGCCCGTCATCAAAAGCGAATTCGCCAAAAATGCAAGCAAAGCACCTTCGAATGAGGCATTTTTAACCCACCATGTTGCAGCCACATTCCAGACAATAAAGCTGAGGTAAGCATACCCAAACAGCTTTAGCCGGCGGTTTGGTTTCTGCTCACTGCGCAGGTAATCTTCAACGAATAATAAGGGTAACCAGGCAACAAAAACTACCGGAAAAAAGCCGGTTGCCGGCCACGAAAAAGCCAAAAGCAGTCCTGAAAATAGTGCGTAAAGCGATAAGCGCATTAGTAGTTCGATGATGCGGTGATGCAAGATGATGATCGCACAATGCCGCATTCGGTTCGGGCAAATATCAAAAGAAAATCAAAGAATAGGAATGCTGCCCTCGCATGATTACAAAATGTTAAACAATTCAGCCTTCGGCGGATGAGTTTGAGTAAAATTTGAAAAAAGAAAAGGCTGCCCGAAGGCAGCCTTTTCTAAAAGCAAACAACCAAATAGGCGAATTCGGGTTAATGAATCACACTTATCTTATAATTTCCTAGAGTTTTGTTGTTCGCATCCGAAATGCTCAGGAAGTAGAATCCGTTTGCAATTCCGGAAACTGGAACTCCCAGGGTCTGAGACCCGGCACTAATCGTGCGGGCCTCGGTCCTGATGAGTTGTCCGGCCGTGGTGGTTATCGTTATATTAAGTTTTTCAGATTGTTTCAAGGTAATATTCATGTTTACCTGATTGCTTGCAGGGTTAGGATAAAGTGCACCGATTGAAACTGCAGGTGTTTCCACAATTCCGGTGATTTCATCACCCATTACCAATGAAATGCTCACATTAGGTGTTGCAGGCGAAATGGTGAATTCCACAGGAACGCAAATCATTCCGGCAACATCGGCCATTAAACGGTAAGTTCCGTAAGCCAGGTTGCTAATCATAAACTCCCCGTTATTATCAGAAACTGTGAATCTCTGTGGATTTCCTGTGAGGTCAGTTACAATTACGTCCGCATCACTCACCAGAAGAGCTGAAGAAGCTCCGGCGGCACCGCTCAAGCGGTATGGACCATCGTCGATATCGCCGTTAACCCAACCCGGACCACCGTTATTTCCGGCCCACATAAGCGAAATAATATATCCGGTACCCGAAGATGGAACAACAATTGGCTCGGCATTAAACCAGTAATACTGGCTTCCGAAATAGGTTGGAACATAGTTGCCGAAATAGGCAGAATTCTCGTTCAGACCGGCTTTAACTAAGTAAGTACCCGCTTCAAGACCATCGAAATAATAATATCCTGAGTCGAGAGACACGGTCTGAATCAGTTCTACTGCCATTGAAACAGGATCGTAACTGAAAAGTTTGGCAGAACCGATATCGGCAATGTTGTTTCCGGCAAATACCTGCCCTGCGATGTAATAGCTTGTGTTGTTCTCGCCCGGCACATAAATCATATCACAGTATGTACTGCTGCAATTATCGGTAGTTATGGTAAGGCAAACCGTGTAGTAACCTGCTTCAGGATAAGTATGTTCAGGATTGATGGCATCAGATACAACTCCGTCCCCCAGTTCCCAATAGAAGCTGGCTGAATTGGAAGCACCCGGTGTGCTCATATTACTGAACAGCATCCTCAATGGATTAGCCTGAGAAACACTGGCGCTGAAATAAGCATTGCAATCATTACCAACTGTATCAGCAGTCAGGACAATTTCTACACACAAAGAATCGAAGCAGCTGGCAGCGTTGTTTTGTACAATGTGACAAACACTGTAAACGCCCGGCACCTCAAGATTGAATTCAGCAATTGCTCCCGATTGAGGGAATTCATTTCCAACATACCAGTAATGTTCTGTCTGTCCGATTCCCGGATTGTCGCCAATTGCAAAGAAATTAACCTGTGAAATTCCGTTTACCGGAGCTGTCATCACATCCCACTCAAATGCAGCATTGCACTCGTTGGTATTTCCTTCGCCCGGTACGTAAACCGAAGTACAATAAGTGTCGCTGCAATTCTCTGTTGAAATAGTAAGGCAAATATTGTAATAACCGGCATTAGCAAAAGTGTGCTCGAGGACTGCACCGTCACCCAAAATATCGTTGTTGATAGTCCACAGGTAAGTAACATTTGGAGATTCTACATAAGAATCGTCAAATGCCAGAACCCTGAATGGGTTTGCCGGCGAAATGCTCCAGGTGTAGTAAGCCTGACAACCCTGAAGAGTGTCTTCGGAAACTACAATGGTTTGACAAAGTGAATCAACACAGTTTGCAGTGCTCACTATGTGACAAACGCTGTGTTCTCCGGCAGTAAGTGCTATTGCACCAGGCTGGTAATTATCAGAAAAAGGTGTTCCATCCAGTAACCAAACGTAGTTTGCAGGCGAAATCTGATCGGCAGCAGGAATGAATGTATAGTCGCCGGCATTATTGTTTCCGTTCGGATTCCAGAAGAACTCCGGATTACAGGCGTTGACGTTGTTGCCAACCACAGTAATAGATTGACAATAGGTGTTGTCGCATAAATCGTTGAAAACATGCAGACAAACCACATAAACTCCGGCTTCGGGAGCTAAAAAAGTGAGGTTTTCAGAGTCGGAAACATTAACACCATTTACCGACCAGATGAAATTGAGTGCTTCGCCCGTTGAATTATTTTCAGCGTGAATGGTCATTTCATTGGTTGCTGCAACAAACATAGCCTGACACATCGGACCTTCATTACCACAGATTTCAAAGTTCACAACCGCTTCATCTATCATTCCCTGGTTGTTCGAAATGGTATCTGATAGGTAAGCCAGACTACATGAGTCTTCAGTATAAATAATATAAAGCTGGTTGGGACCGGTTACGCTGCCATTGGTAATAGTTACATTATACCAGCCATTGTCGTTGGTATAAACCATTTCGCTGGCACCATTGATTCCCGAAACATATACAGGATAATCGCTTACCGCATTGCCGGAACCGGCCATGGTTACGTACCCCGAAATAAATAAATCGTTGCTCATCTGCGCTTTAACCCCAAGAGCAGAAATCAGTGTGATTAGCAGTATCGCTATCTTTTTCATTACAAACATTATTTGCTGATACAAATTTGTAATGCTTTTTTGGCCTGGTCAATACAAGTTAAAACCATTCTTACGCGTTCAGGAATAATCAATCTCCCCTTGTTATAGAATTAAAAGGGGTTTCACCATGCATTTTTCCTTTATTCAAGCACAATTAAATAATTCGAAAGTTTATTGGCATCGCTTATTTTTGCGGCATGCCGGTACCTGCAGGTTCTTATTTGCAATACGTTTTAAAGGTGAAAAACATGCACCGGGTTCACTCTCCGTTCATGTTCTCTTTGTATCAGGATGTGATCAGAAACACCCGGCAGTACTACATTTTTGAAGAAATTGAAGAGGAACGAAAGCGTTTGCTGCAGGACTCCGAATTACTAAGCAACAATGACCCGGGAGCGGGCAGTCGCGGTGTAAAGCCCCGAACAGTGAGTGAAATAGCTGCCGTAAGTCTGGTTCGTCCTGCCTACGGCAGGATGCTTTTTAAGCTGGTTCAGCATTTTCAATACAAAAACATGCTCGAACTGGGTACTTCGCTTGGTATTTCGGGTGCATATCTGGCCGCAGCAGCGGCCGATGCAAACCTGATTACCATTGAAGGACGGGAAGAAATCAGCCGGAAGGCTGCAGTGACCTTCGGCCGTTTAGGCCTGAAAAATATTACACAGATACAAGGATTGTTTGAAAACACACTTGAAACTGCCCTGCAACAATTAAAAAATGTTGACCTGGTTTATCTGGACGGTGACCATCGCGGCGAAGCCGTTAAGCAGCATGTAAAAACAATTTTACCGTTTTTAAGCAAAAACGCCCTCATCGTTGTTGATGATATCCGGTGGAGCCCTTCGATGTGGCAGGCCTGGCAGGAATTGAAAAAGATGCCCGAATTTGAAGTAACAGCCGATTTACTTCGGATGGGACTTCTTTTTAAACGTCCCGGACAAGCTTCAGAAGATTTCACATTGTACCCGCCCCGATAAGCGCCTCGCATTGTGTACCAGAATTAAATAATGTACGTTTGGCAATCAATATGGCCGCAGAAACAGTAATCGAACTTCGCAAAATCGTCAGGAATTTTAAACTTGGCAGCGAACTAATAAAAGTACTTCGTGAAATTGATCTGGAGATTTCCCGAGGCGAATACGTTGCCCTGATGGGCCCTTCGGGTTCAGGAAAATCAACCCTGATGAATATTTTGGGCTGCCTGGATACACCCACTTCGGGCGAATATTACCTGAACAAACAGTTGGTTTCGAAGCTCGACGATAATGAACTTGCCGACATCCGCAACAAGGAAATCGGGTTTATCTTTCAGACTTTCAACCTTTTACCGCGCTCAACGG
>JAGQVC010000166.1 GCA_020438185.1 Bacteroidota bacterium | reverse complement strand
AATACCGGGAAACTTAAGATAGCCATTAGTGTTCCGTTATTCCCCGCCTTAGAAGCTATTCCTGCCACCAGTGTAAGTACCGAGGAAAAGCCGCAGGAACCCAATAAAATTCCCAATAAAAACCAGGAATGGTCCTGAACCGGGTCACCAATCAACAAGGCATACATTAAATAGCCCGAAATCGAAATAAGAAACATGAGGCCGGCATTGTAGATCATTTTTGATAAAATAACCGCGGGCGCACCGGCTAGTGTGTAGTAATACAATAAACGTCCGCGGCTCTCGGTAGAAAAACTCTTAGACGTTGCATTAACGCCTGTAAACAAAAGGATTATCCATAATAGTGCATTCCAGGTAGGTACATCAACAACCTGCTTAAACGATAAGTAACACACAAAAATGGTTGAGAACACATAAAGAAATAAACCGTTTAATGCGTATTTCTGCTTCCATTCCAGCATAATGTCACGCAAAAGCAATAGCTTTATTTCTTTAAATAATTGCTGCATCAGATAGAATATGTTTTTCCCTTTTCTGCAATTGTTATGTTATTGAATCCTTCGCCTTTAAGCCGGGACTTCCAGACTGGCAGAACTTCTTTATCACCATGAACTAAAAAGGTGTGTTGCACCAATTGCGGGTTTATACATGAAAGAGCCTGAATCATTTCCTGGTAATCTCCGTGCGCACTAAACGATCCCATCACTTCGATGTGCGCGCGGCGATCGTAAAGCTCTCCAAAAATTTTCACACGTTCATCGCCGCGCGTCAACCGGTAACCAAGCGAACCTTCCTCGCAATGTCCAACTATTAAAATAGTTGTAGACGGCTTTCCAATATTGTTTGCGATATGGTGCTTAATTCTTCCGGCTTCGGCCATTCCGGAAGCTGAAATAATAATTGCCGGGGTTTTTAAATGATTTAATTCCTTGCTTTTCGAAACATCCCGGATGTATTGCAACTTATGAAATCCAAATGGGTCAGGATCCGATTTCAGATATTCCTGCACATCTTCATTGAAACATTCAGGGTGGCTGCGCATAATTTCTGTAGCGCTGGTTGAAAGTGGACTGTCCACAAAAACAGGAATATCCGGCAACCGACCTTCACTTTGCAATCTGTCGAGTGCATAAACAACTTCCTGAGTTCTGCCGACACTAAAAGCCGGAATGATAAGTTTCCCTTTTTTCATCACACAGGTTTCAATCACAATCCTAAGCAACTCATCAATACTGTGGGTTTCTTCATCATGAAGTTTATCACCGTAAGTTGATTCCGTAATTAAGATATCACATTGCGGAAAGGGCTGTGGTTTTCGGATAATCCGCGGGTTTTGTCTGCCAATATCACCGGTAAAGGTGATTTTTTTAATCTGATTATTTTCCTGTATTTCGACATTAACCATGGCAGATCCCAGAATATGTCCTGCATCTGTAAATATTACGCTTACGCCATCAAGTATTTCGGTTTTTTTGTCGTAAGCAATTACCTTAAAATATTTGAGACAATTAAAAACATCGTCAGTTGTATAAAGCGGCTTAAGTGGTTTTTCGCCCCTTGCAACGCGACGTTTATTAAGATAGCGGATATCACTTTCCTGAATATGCGCCGAATCTTCCAGCATGATTTTGCATAAATCTTTTGTTGCAGGAGTGCAAAAAATGGGGCCCCGAAATCCCTGAGCAACCAGTGCCGGTATTAATCCTGCATGGTCGATATGAGCATGGGAAAGGAGCAAGGCATCAATGCTTCTTGGGTCAAAACCAAGGTGCCGGTTAAGTTCATCACTTTCTGCACCGTGCCCCTGAAACATGCCGCAGTCGAGCAGGATTTTAAACCTGTCGGTTTGAATAAGATGCTTACTGCCTGTAACTGTTTCGGCTGCGCCGTGAAAAGTAATGTTCATCAGGTCAAACGTACGAAAAATGATGCTTAGCCGAAAAAAATTACTTTTGCCACAAATGCATGCATATGAAGCTTGACATACTGGCTTTCGGGGCCCATCCCGACGATATTGAACTGGGATGTGGGGGATTGCTGATTTCAGAAATGCTCAAGGGTAGGAAAACCGGATTAGTTGATCTCACATATGGGGAACTTGGGAGTCGCGGAACAGTTGAAATCCGCAAGGCAGAAGCTGATCGGGCGGCTGAAATTATGGGAGCGGCAATGCGTGTAAACTTAGGTATACCTGATGGCCGGTTTGAAATTAATGATGATAACAGGGCAAAAATAATTCACATTATTCGTACCTATTGTCCTGAAATTATAATTGCCAATGCTAAATATGACCGCCATCCCGATCATGGAAGGGCATCCTTGCTGGTTGAAGAGGCGGCTTTCCTGGCCGGATTGGTAAAGTGGCAGTCCAAAGGGATTGAATCGCGGGCATGGAGGCCTAAAGCAGTGTACAAGTACATGCAATTTGTACATTTTAAGCCTGATTTTATTTATGATATTTCCCATGTCGCAGATCGAAAAATGGAAGCAATCAAAGCGCATGCATCACAGTTTTACAATCCGGATTCGGCCGAGCCGGAGACATTAATTGCAAGTAAGGAGTTTTTTAATTCAATTTCAGCTCGTTGTGCTGAGTTCGGCCTGCAGGCCGGATTTGCATGCGGAGAACCTTTTCAGGTAATCAAAACTCCGGGTGTAAAGGACATTTTTAGTTTGAGCTGAGTATAAGATGTCAGAATATTCGTATTTATTTTATTTCCTTACCATTTTTATATCACAATTTATCTCGATTTCATCATCCTCGGGGATTGATTTCAGCCACGCGTTTAATTCCGAATTCTCCTTTTTTAATTCCAGAATTCTTTTTTCTGAATGTTCCAGATCTTTCCCAAATCGCTCTTCATTGCTGAATTTTTCAATTCCATGGAAATTAATTTTATAGGCCAGGAGCTCACTTAAAAGTCTTTGAGCCTTTTTCTTTTTAAATACTCCTTTTATAAGTTTGGTATTGTGGTTCATAGTTAAGGTTTTTTTCATGGATTACACATTTGACAATACATTGGATCTTCTGCTGTTTTACCATCCGGAAACTGTTTTTCTTCGGAATGATTACAATGCTCACAAGTATATCTGTGACTGATAACAGAATTGGTTGGTGAGCCACAAGCTTCACATTTTAATCCGCGATTTAACTTAACAACGCGGAATCCCGGAGTTGAACAAACCGGACATAGCGAGCATATGTTTTGAATAAGATTAATTGTTGCCTTTTCAATATTTCTCATTCTGGTGGGATTGTACATGGCACGCATATCGGTCTCCAGATATGCAGAACCTTTTAAGTCAAATAGATTTTCAACTGCATTAATAAGGGATGATTTTTCGGTGATGCCTTTAATAATTCCATCGGTTTCATTTTTACTTTTTTTAATAATCAAAGCATGTGTTGGGAATAGCGTTTTATCGCAGAATTCTTTAAGTTCATAAATATTTGTTATTTCACTTCCACTATAATTTGTATCACAATTAATTACCTGACCAATTATTTCTAAATTATTTTTAACGTCAATCAGCATAACTAGTTCCTGATTGGCGCTTTGAAAGAATATTTCAGGATGAGGTCCGAAGGAGCCCTCGCTTGCTACCACCAAATCGCACTTAAATTGTTCTATTGCAGCCATGCATTTATTTCTGAGTGTGCTAATGGCATCGTTTTTTCTTTCAATTTCACCTGAAAAGGTTCCGAATAAATCAGTATTAAAATTATCTGAGATTACACAATTAACTTCAAGATTCTCCTCAAGTAAAGGCTTTATTACTTTCTCCTTTTTATGCATGCTTGCAATAAACAGGTTCCTGTCTTTAAAGTAGGATTTCACATCTTTCATAATCATTTGTTAAGCACGGTTATCAGGGTATTTCAGCAAAATCGCTTTAAAATCATTAATTTCTGATAACCGTGCTATTAATTATAATTGCTTATTCCTAATTGTTAATTGACAGAAATTACAGATTCAATTCTTAATTTATCAGAGTTTGAAAGAACTGTTTTTTTAATCTGGTCAAGTGAATTCTGCAATTGTTTAATTCGCTGCTCTCTCATTTTAATATCCTCTTCATTTTGACTTTTATCAATTTTGTTTTCATGAAATTTTATTTTCACTTCGAATAATTGCGACAAAAGTTCAATTGCTTCATGTTGCGGGAAATTCCCTTTTATTAAGTCGAGTTTCATGGTTCCTTCGTTTTTACTGTCCTTGTCCGAGTGAGAAAGCTTGTTTGCCATCGAAAGCATATAGATTTTCAGTTTTAATTACATCAATATTGTTCGAATTCGCAGATTGAAGGAGTTGAATGATTTCCAGCTTTGAAATTGTTTTTCCTTCCTTGTTTTTAAATCTACATCTCCAGTGATCAGTACAGAATGTTTCGGGAAATCCATCCGGATATACTTTAATTCCACGGTTGGTGATCATGTTAAGTGCGATATCCTTGGTTTCGATATTTTTTAATATTTCCGCTAGTTCATCAGGGTTACTTTCATTCCATTGAACAAAGAGATCAACTCCGAGTAATTCTTTTAATTGTGGAGCTTTTCTCTTGTATTTAGGAAGTTTCATTTGAACTGTATTATTGTAATGTACCGCCTGAAGTTTAGCTGGCTTCTGCCCAAGATTGCTGATTACCGCTTCCGCAAATTCTTTGGTACCTACTTTTTTTGAACTCACACCTTCCTTAAAAATGTCGTAAGTATGTATTCCGTCTTCTATAGTTTTTAACCAGGCGTTCTGAACTTTCTCTGCAACATCTGCCTGA
>JAGQVC010000165.1 GCA_020438185.1 Bacteroidota bacterium | reverse complement strand
CTGTCTGAATAAATTCCCCAATCCGTTTAGCGCACCAGCTTTTCCTTTAGGGAAGTTAATACTGTCAAAAATTGCGGAGGTTCTCTCAAAGTAATATTTCGCACTATCAATATCAGGCAAGTCCAAATAAGCGTTAGCCATATTGCCCAAAATCATTGCCTGCGCTTTTAAATCATCTTTCCTGATAAGTGAAAATGCTCTTTGATAGTTCTTAATTGCTTCTTCATTCTTCCCTTGCTTGTTGTATATTATACCAATATTTCCCAAGGATAATTCAATACCTTTTTCATCATTCCTTTTTTCACTGGACTCAAGATATAAGTTGTAATACTTAAGAGCTTTCGGGTAATCCCCCATGTTTTTATACACAACTCCAATATTATTATATACGCTGCATGCTGCCGGATCATCGCCAAGCTTATCAAAACAGGTTAAACTTTGAAAATAATTATTTAATGAATTATAATAGTCACCAAGCAGAAAGTAACAAATACCTGTAATATAATGCCCCTGTCCTAAGTATTTATTTTCCTTTACCTGTCCGGCGTAAGCAATCATTTTTTCAGCCAATTTTATAGCCGAATCAGGTTCTGAGTGCATAAAGCCTTTTCGGATATACAAATCATATGCTTCGAACCTGCTTGAATCCGGCTCGTTTTTGTTCTCCCAAACTTGCAGGAGAGAATCAAGATTGGTTTGCGCATTCAGCGATTGGAAGAATAATAATCCAATAAATAAATAACCTGCTTTCACCCTTTTTGCCATTTGTAAATGATGAAATAGAAATTCCATGCGGAAATTTTTCGATTCCAAAATATGTATTTTATATGGAAATGTATTGCTTTTGGTTATTTATCTGCATATGAAGGATTGATTATTGCCCCGGAGTTTGGAAACAATAATCATTTCAGCACCAGCAAAAATGGATAGCAGTAACCTGGTTTATTTAATCTGATCCAGTTCACCTTCGCCGGAGGCAACGATGGTTGAAACGGCTCCGTCGCCGGTTACATTTACAACCGTGCGGCACATATCCAGGATTCGGTCAACCGGAAAAATAAGTGCAATCCATGCCGGATTTAAACCAACAGATTCGAGGACGATTATCATTAAAACGAGTCCTGCGCTTGGTATTGCAGCCGCTCCAATACTTGCAAGGGTTGCGGTAATTACAATGGTTAATTGCTGTGCTACACTTAAATCTACCATGTGGAATTGTGCCAGAGCAACAACGGCTACCGCCTGATAGAGGCTGGTTCCATCCATGTTAATTGTGGCTCCGATTGGTAATACAAAACTGGTTGTGCGCTCCGAAACTCCTAGTTTATTATTTACACAATCCATAGTAACTGGCAGGGTTGCTACCGATGAAGATGTTGAAAATGCCGTAATCTGCGCATCGCGCATTGAAGACATGAATTTTTTATAGGAAATCTGTTTTACAAATAATACAATTAACCCGGGGTAAATAATTACAATCATTATAATTAATCCCAGAATTACCACAAGCGAATATTTAATTAAAAATCCGAGCAAAGCGAAGAAATTAGCGGTGTCGCTGCCTGCAGCCTGTACAATTTGTCCTGCCATTAATGCAAAAACAAATACCGGCATGGCCTTCATAACCACCCAGACCATTTTTACAAAAACCTCATTTAATCCGTCAACAACTTTAATTACCGGATTTCTTTTTTCTTCATCAATACTTACGAGCACAATGCCGAAAAACACGGCAAAAAATATTACCTGAAGCATTGACATATCGGCCAATGCCTGAAATATATTTGTTGGAACTACATCAACCACGGGTTTTAACGGTCCCTGGTCTTTCTGCATTTTTTTTTCGTTTTCGGCTTTATCCAGCTTGTCTTTTACCCAATCCTGCATTTGCTCTTTGCCTTGTGAGGACTGCACTTCAGCAATAAGTGACTGGTTTTCGGCATCGCATGTAAGACAGATATTATCGAGCTTTTCAATCTGATTATTATCTCTCCATAATTCGTAGGAAATCCTGTTTTTTTTCAGCGTGTTTTCTTCCACCCGGGAACCGGGTGAAAAAATATTGACAAGCACCAAACCGAGTGACACAGCAAACATAGTTGTGAGCACGTATAAAACCAGCGTTTTTAAGCCCATTTTGCCCAATTTGCGTACATCGCCGAGCGAGCTAACACCCGAAATTACCGAGAACAAAACCAGAGGAACTGCAATCAGTTTGAGCACATTAATGAAAATATCGCCCAAGGGTTTTATGTAGTGCCGGGTGAAGGTGTTCCACCCGAATTGTATCGAACAATAGGCATAAACAGCTCCCAGAACGAGACCTATGATTACTTGCCAGTGCATGGCCGGTTTTTTCAATCGCATAATGTGCTTTTGCTTGGTGAAAGGGCGAATCTACCAATTTTTCAAGAGCTTCTGAATTTCATCCCGCGAAGCGGAATTGAACAGAAATTCGGTGGTAAGCCCACCTTTACGGGCAACTTCAATTCCATAGCGCATATCATGATAACCTTCAATTCGGTGCGCATCCGGATTTACCGAAATTTTTACTCCGTTTTCCATGCACATGGGAATGTAACGCCAGTCGATGTCGAGCCTGCGCGGATTTGCATTCAGTTCCATAATTACATGATTGGCTTTGCAGGCGTCTATAATTTTCCGGTAATCAAGCGGATACGCTTTGCGGCTTAATAAAAGTCTTCCACTTAAATGGCCCAGCATTTTGGTAGCAGGATGCTCAATAGCCTTAATTAACCGCGCAGTTGCGCGTTCTTCGTCCATATTCAGCACCGAGTGGACAGATGCCACTACAAGATCAAACTTTGCAAGCACATCGTCCGGGTAATCAAGCGAGCCATCGCTTAAAATATCCGATTCAATGCCCTTAAAAATGTGGAAAGGAGCCAGTTTACTATTCAGGCGATCAATTTCTTCCCATTGCTCCTGAAGCTGCCCGATGCTGAGTCCGCCGGCATAAACCGCGGTGCGGCTGTGATCGCAAATAATCAGGTATTCAAGTCCCAAATCGCGTGCAGCAACCGCCATTTCTTCCAGTGTATTTGCGCCATCGCTCCAGGTGCTGTGGTTGTGTATTGTTCCCTTGATATCGCTGAGTTTTACCAGGGAATCCGCATCAATTGCTGCAGCCTGTTCGAGAGGCAAATCGCGCAATTCGGGTAAAATAAATGGGTAACCCATTTCCGCATAAAGTTCTTCCTCGGTGTTTATGCCGTTACCGGCCGATGCCAACCCCAGTTCTTCCAGGTGTTCGGCAGGACCGGTTAGCAGCATTAATCTTTCCTCAAAACCCTCATTTTGAGCCAGATGAATGGTGATTTCGTATTGTTCTCTGAAGCGAAATTCAATACAGTCTTCTTCTTCTTTAAAATCGATGCCATCCACAGTTTCTATTTTCTTCAGAATTTCTATCAGATTATCTGACGAGTCATCTGCGAGCAGTTCCATGCTTGGAATAATTTCCATTTTGCGCCTTAATTCCGAAACCACGACAGGAGTATAATTGGCAATTTTTTCAAATTCGCCAATAAATTCGCTGACAATAAATTCGGCATCTGCGTAAAGAAGTATGCCCTGATTCGCCATTTTATATTCAATGGCTTCCTTTATTTTTTCCTGCGTCCTGGTGCCAAATCCGGGAAGACTTACCAGGCGGTTTTCGCTGCAGGCGTAAAGCAACTCACCGGGCGATTCAATTCCCAGCGAATGCCATAGCTGCGAGAGTTTTTTGGGCCCCAGGCCTTTTATTTCGAGCATCGAAACTACACCTGCCGGCGTAATCCTAAGTAGCTCATCCAGTTCGTTGAAGCTTCCATGATTGAGCAGCTGTGCAATATCGGAAGCAATTCCCTTCCCGATTCCCGGTAATGCGGTTAATTCACCTGGCTGCAAGGTGGAAAGCTGCACACCAAGCCGGTCTATCTGAAAAGCAGCATTATTGAGTGATCGCACTTTAAATGGGTTGGCATCGTGCAATTCGGAAAGTCCGGCTGCAAGCCGCAAAGCGCGCGAGATTTCTTTGTTGGTCATTGCGTAAAGGTAAGGCGAAGAGGGGATGGACTGAAATTGAGTTAAAAGTAAAAAGTTAAAAGTGTCGAGATATGAGTGAAGAGTTAAGAGTGAAGGGTGAATTAGTTTTTGCTGAGGCACAGGGCGAAGTTTAGAAATGATTCATCCGGAATGAGCCGAAGGCTAACAACGATTTTGCAGAAAACCCCTCTCTAAATCTCTCCCCACAAGGGAGAGACTTCCTAAAGAAAAGAGAATAACTCCTCTAGATTGAGCCGAAGGCGAACGTCAGGAATGTTTGAAATTGATTTCTAAGGAAAAATATAAAGTGGAACAATTCCAACTGTAGCTAAACCGAAGCTTAGAATTGTTTCATCCGGTTTAATAAATTCATTATTTAATTCCAGAATAAATTCAATTTAATAGTTGCATTATTTTGTGTTTAAATAAAAAAAGCGGCAATTGCCGCTTTTTTTATATGATTAAAATCAGAATTAATACAATTCAATTTCGTACGGAAGTCGTGCCTGGTATGATTTCATGGAGCGCAGGTGATTCAATTGCTGATAATATTTATATGAATCGCCTAATGCTTTTTGCATTACTTCGTCTTCGGTTTCTCCGCTTAATTCTTTCATAAATTTCTGGAACGGATCTTCCTGATAAGGAAGACTTTGAATGCGATATGATTCAAGTCCTGCTTTTTTGGCAGCAACTTCAATAGCTGTTTCAAGCCCGCCGTACATATCGACCAGGCCAAGACG
>JAGQVC010000164.1 GCA_020438185.1 Bacteroidota bacterium | reverse complement strand
TTACGGGAGTACAATCCTGTTTGAGCAACATTTTTAAGACTTCGCTTAGCTGTTGCTTCATGTCGCGACGTTCTATAATCATGTCCAGAAATCCGTGCTCCAGCACGAATTCAGCTGTCTGAAAACCTTCAGGTAAATCCTTGCCAATCGTTTCCTTCACAACCCGCGGACCTGCAAATCCTATTAAAGCACCCGGCTCTGCAATATTCAAATCGCCCAACATGGCATAGCTGGCAGTAACTCCACCTGTGGTGGGATCAGTAAGCAAGCTGATATATGGAAGTGCTGCATCGCTCAATTGGGTGAGCTTAGCCGATGTTTTAGCCATTTGCATCAGCGAAAACGCAGCTTCCATCATCCGGGCACCGCCCGATTTACTAATGATAAGTAACGATGATTTATGCTTGATACAATAGTCAATTGCGCGGGATATTTTTTCTCCCACAACCGAGCCCATCGAACCTCCGATGAAATCGAAATTCATACAGGCAATTACCAGTTTTACACCTTCAACTGTACCGTATCCAACTGACATAGCATCGGTATAGCCACTTTTTTCAATTGAAGCCTTAAGACGATCCTTGTACTTCTTGGTGTCTTCAAATTTCAGGGGGTCATCAGACCTGATATTTGTAAACAGCTCCTCATATTTGCCCGAATCAAATAGTATCTGGAAATATTCACGGCTGTTGATTCGCTCGTGGTGGTTGCAGTTAGAACAAACCCAAAGGTTTGCTGCATGGTCACTTGATGCATGAATTTTCTTGCACGAAGGACATTTATACCACAAGCCCTCCGGAGTTTCCTTCTTCTCGGTGGTAGAGGTAGTGATGTTCTTGTTTTTGCGACTAAACCAACTCATTTTAAAAATTTTCAGGGAATCACTAAATAATCAGCAATCCCAAAAAGGGGAACAAACGTACTGTATTTCATTGTATCACCAAACCTCTTTATTGCGCATCATGGTTTAAATTACTGCTTATCAGCAGGATACAAAAGAAATTGACTAGCCCGAATTTTTACCGAACTTGCTGCAAATTCATTCAGTAAATGAAAAGAATCCTGTTCACTCTCTGTTTAACTTTGATAATGAGCTCATTGCAAGCACAAAATACCAACGATATCAGCTTCGAAGGACCTGACGGCAAAGAAATGAAATTGCATAAGTATTTTATTGTATTTCTATTGAGTGGCGACCGCCGTGATCAGGCTGCCGATGAAGTGGAGAAAATTCAGAATGCGCATATCCTTTATCTTACCTCGCTTTGGGAGCAAGGCATCATTTTGCTGAATGGACCTTTCGATGATGATGGCGCTATGCGTGGAATGAGCGTCTATAAGGTGAAATCGGCCGAACAGGCCAGAGAATACGCTGAAAACGACCCCTCTGTGAAGGCTGGCAGACTCAAAATTGAAGTTCACCCCTGGTGGAGTGCTCCGTTCACGCCCCAATTCGAAAAATAAGACCGGATATGGCCGAAAATAACATGATAAAATGTCCCAATTGCGGGACCAGTATTGATGTGCAGGACATTCTTGCGCATCAGCTTGAAGACGAAATTCAAAAGAAATACGCAACAAAGCTGGAGCAGGAGCGAAGCAAATTCGAAGCTCAGGAAGCTCGCCTGGCGGCGGAAAAAGAAGCTTTTGAGCTAAAGAAAAAGCAGGAGAATGAACTGTTTCAGGAGAAACTCAACGAAAAATTGAAGCAGGAGAGGAGGGAACTGGAAGAAAAGCTGAAAAAACGAATGCTCGATGAACAGCAGGAGCAGTTCGAATCTCTCCAGCGTGAGCTGAATGAAAAATCAGCGCAGGTTAAAGAACTAAACAAGGCTAAAGCAGAAATTGAGCAACTGAAACGACAAACAGCAGAGGCTCGGGAAGCGGCCGAAGCGGAAGCTCAAAAAAAACTCAATGAACTATTGCTTCAGGAACGCGACAGAATCCGGAAACTGGAAGAAGAGAAAAATGAATTCAAGGTAAAGGAGCTTCAGAAACAACTCGAAGATCAGAAGAAGCTCACTGAAGAGATGAAACGCAAACAGGAGCAGGGCTCCATGCAATTACAGGGTGAAGTTCAGGAACTCGCAATCGAGGAGTGGCTTGCGTCTTCATTTCCGCTTGATACCATAAGCGAAATCAAGAAGGGCGCCCGTGGCGGCGACTGCATTCAGACAGTAAATACCTACACAAGACAAAATTGTGGTAGTATTTATTACGAAAGCAAACGTACCAAAGATTTTCAGGCCGGTTGGATTGAGAAATTCAAAGCCGATATCCGGGAAAAAGATGCAACCGTGGGAGTGCTCGTAACCGAGGTTATGCCTTCAGATATGCCGCGCATGGGCCTCAAAGACGGCGTTTGGATTTGTAATTACGAAGAATTCAAAGGTTTAAGTTCCGTCATGCGTGAAACAGTCATTCGTTTGAGTGAAGTTGCTGATTCTCAGGAAAACAAAGGTGACAAAATGCACATGCTATACGATTACCTTACCGGAAATACATTTCGCATGCAGGTTGAAGCTATAGTAGAAGGCTTTAGCGCCATGAAGTCAGCGCTTGACAGTGAAAAAAGGTCCATGCAGCGTATCTGGAAAGAGCGTGAAAAGCAGATTGAAAAGGTGATACACAATACTATTGATATGTACGGTTCTGTTAAAGGAATAGCCGGTAATGCTGTAAAAGATGTTCCTGCTCTGGAATTGGGCCATGGATTAAATGATGATTCTGAAGAGGAGGACGAGGATTGAAGGCCGCATTCAGAAAGCAATATTGCGAACCCACCGAAAATAGTGGGTTTGCAGTTCGTGAGCTGAATCAGCCAGCTCTGTCGGGCGATGACGATATTTTGCTTGAAGTAAAATTTAGTACAATCAGTCGCTCAGATGCCGCGGTGTTAACAGGAAAACCTTTCGTAATGCATTTTGTATGTGGTTTATTTAAGCCTCGTTACCCAATCACGGGAACTGATTTCGCAGGAATTGTGGTTTCTGTCGGCAAAAATGTGAAGGATGTACGTGAGAGAGATGCATTGATTGGTTTTCACGACAGTGGTTGTGCATCGCATGCAAATTACATGGTTGTCAAACCGAGTGTTAAATTTGTAAAGGCTTCGCCTGATGCGGATTTGCAAAAACTTGCAGCATCTGTAGAAGGATTGCATTACGCACGTAATTTCCTCAATAAGGTTAAAATTGACTCCGGAATGAGAATTATGATTAATGGAGGCACCGGAGCAATTGGTTCGGCAGCTATTCAGCTGCTAAGAGCTTTGCATTCTGATATTTATATTGTTGCCACATGCAAGAAAGAAGATTTTGAGCTCGTAAAGCGCCAGGGTGCCGACCGAACCATCGATTATTTGAACCAGGATTTTACACAGGATTCAGAAAGGTTTGATCTGGTGCTCGACTGCGTCGGAAAATCCCGTTTTGGTCTCAGTAAAAACATCCTGAAACAAAACGGGACATACATTTCATCTGAATTGGGACCATATTGGCAAAACTTGTATTTGCCGCTATTCAATGTATTTCGGGGAGGTAAAAAGGTGGTGTTTCCGGTTCCGACCGGTGTAACTGAAAGCCTTAATCTGGCAAATGAACTATGCAGCAAAGGCCGGTTTAATCCTATGGTTGACAGGGTTATTTCTATTGAAGATGTGGTGGACGGCTTTGCTTACGTTATGAGTGGAGAGAAGAAAGGGGTAGTTCTTATAAAAATGTGAGCTCCTGAATCAATCCGTGTGAATGATGCGGATAATTGAATTCCGGCATAAGCTGATATAAATAAAAATCATATGGTTTCATTGAGACATTTTAGCGCAAATGCTGCTTTTTACAGTTCAATGCTTTTGTTGCTTTTGTCCGTCAAAGTAATTGCTTCAAATTCTGAAAATGATTTAAGCGAAATCGAAAATTTCGGAGTGAATCCCGGCAATCTCCGCATGTTTATCCATGCCGCAGAGCTGCCAAACGATACAGCAGCCATGCCGCTGGTTGTGGTTCTTCATGGTTGCAGTCAGGATGCCAAAGCTGTTGCAGAATTAAGTGGCTGGAACAAGTTGGCTGATCTGAACGGCTTCATGGTTTTGTATCCACAGCAACGAACTTTAAACAACCCAAACACCTGTTTCAACTGGTTTGTGGAACACGATATTGAAAAGGGTCAGGGTGAATGCGAATCTGTTTACAATATGATCCGATTCGTACAGGCGAATTATCACATCAATGCCTCCCGCATTTTCATTACAGGTCTTTCGGCTGGCGCCGCGATGAGTGTGGTTATGGCGGCAACACATCCCGAATTGTTCAATGCAGCAGCGGTCTTCGCAGGCGGCGCGTACAAAATAGCCACAAATGCCAGGGAACTGCTGGTTTCGATGCGCGGCAATACCGATGTTTCAGCCGCAGGCTTGATTGAGGCCGTTATAACACAGAATCCGGCGTACCTGGGAAAATACCCAAAGATGATTGTTTATCAGGGAATGAACGATCCAATTGTAAATCACCGCAACGCGGATTATATTATTTATCAGTGGACTGGTGTAAATCACACTGATACAATTCCTGAATGGAGGCAAAGCGCTTTCATGGAAATGCCGGACATAACCAGAAGCGTTTATCAGGATTCATCCAGTGAAGATGTTTGCATTTTATATGAAGTCCGGAATATCGGACATCGCTTATTGGTCAATCCTGGAAACGCTCCGGACGAAGGTGGCAAAACCGGTTTGTTTGGAGTGGATCGCGGTTTTCATTCAACATTTCAAACCGCCAGAGATTTTGGATTGATAATAACCAAGACTGATTAAGTTCAAGGTTACGCCCTTAAAATTAGGTGTACACGAGCGGCGTGTTCCGGCTAAGTTGTTTT
>JAGQVC010000163.1 GCA_020438185.1 Bacteroidota bacterium | reverse complement strand
AGATTTGCTGAAGCATTTCCATTGTAATCGTAAACACGCAACCAGAATTGCTGACCAGGTGTTGTTGGCGAAAGAATGATATTTTCCGCTTCACCCGAAAGGGTAAAATCTCCGCAACCAATCAAACCTAAATCGCTGCAATTTGTACCATCGTAAATTTCAGCTACAAGATCTGTTGTTCCTAATGGATTAACTGTAAAGTAAAGTGAATCTGCAGTAGCTGTTATCAGATACCAGGCATCGGCCACATCAGAGCCACCACATGAGGTAGCAGGGTTAGTACTTGTAGTGAAATTGCCGAGGTTTCCTGTAGTTGGGTTACAGGTTAAAGTCGTTGTTAAAGGAATCGCAGTTGCACATTCGTCTCCTGTAACAGACCCGCTGTCATATACATTGTACGCGCATATTGTATAACCTAAGTCGGCTGTATTGTTTCCAAAGTAATCAGAGATTCGCAACCAAAATTGATCTCCTGGTGAAGTTGGAGAAAGAACAATGTCTTCTGATTCTCCCGAAAGTGTATAATCAGCACATCCCAATGGTGTAATATCACCGCAACCGGTTCCGGAAAAAATTTCTACAATAAAGTCAACATTACCGGTCGGAGTTACAGAAAAAACAAGCGAATCTGTAACTGCTGTAATTAAATACCAGCCGTCGGATGCATTGGTACCGGCGCAAGACGTTGCAGGGCTGGAAGAAGTCGTAAAATTACCCAGATTGCCTGAAACGGGATTACAAGTTTGTGTTGTTGTGAGAGGAATTGCAGTAGCACACTCGTCACCCTGTACACCTGCGGCATCAATATAGGCGCAGAATGTAAAGCCGGGATTACTCGCAGCGGCTGAATAATAATCGTAAACCCGAACGTAAATAGTTTCGAATTGCGTAAGCCCTGTAATGCCAATTGCTTCAGGCTCACCATCAAGACCGTCATCAACGCATCCCAAACTAACAAGTGCACCGCAGGTTCCTGCAAACACTTCCATTACCATATCCAGACCGGTTCCATTTGCGTTTGCCTGAACAACAATGTCATCTGTTCCCGGGCTGATTACTGCGAACCAAACATCATCTGTATTGGTGCCTGCGCAAAGCGTCGTTGGAGTAGATCCCGTAGCTCCGCTTAAAGTAGCATTAACAGGAATACATGAAGAGGATGGAATAACTACGGTTGCATTTGCACATTCGTTATTTACCGGTCCGCTCCCGCCTTGTTGTGAAATTCGGCAAACAACAGTACTGTTAGTTGAGTTTGTGAGGCAAGCATATTCGTTCAACTGGCAATAAACAACGCCTGTGAAAGTGGCAGTCCACGTAATTAGAGCATCATTGCCTGAGAAACAACTTTCATCGTCATAAGCCAGTGGTGTGTTTGTGTTTGTAGAGCGGTATAATGTCAGCTCTGAATCATAACTTGCATTACCTCCATTGGCGGCGCAAGTAGACCACTGATAAGTATTGCCCGCAACAACATTCCATGCTGTGTATTCACCTGCATAAGAGTTTGTAGCCAGATAAGTCCAACCAGTTGTTGGAGTTCCTGTTGTGCCAACCGGAAATTGGTTGTTCAAGAAAGCACACTGAGCCTGGATTTTGCCGGGCGAAGCAAATCCTGATGCAAGAATTAGGGTTAGGAGTAAAAATTTGCGCATTAGTTTTATGTTAGATGCGGCAAATGTAAGCAATGGCCACACTTTTTCTTTTTATTTTTTGTAAAAATTGATATTCGTTGACGAAACGAAACTGAATTTATTTATAGAAATTCATTTCGTCCAGGTATAACCATGCAGCATCCGGCATAAAGCATCGCGCGTCCTTATCGATTGATAATGAGTTTCTTATCATTGTACTTGATAGTTCAACCAGAGGAGCTTCAGTTGAAATGACAGAAGGATGATTTATCAGATTTACTGCTTCATGTCCAGGTCTTGGATAAATGTATATCCGATGACTCTCAATAATCGATTCGTAATTCATCCATTTATTAAACGTGCCAAGATTATCGCTCCCCATGATTAATGCAAACTCATGTGTGGGATATTTATCTGCCAGATATGCCAGTGTAACAGACGTATATGAAGGCTGGGGGAGGCCAAACTCTATATCAGATGCCTTTAAATATGGAATATCTTCAATTGCAGCTTTAACCATGGCAAGCCTGTGATGACCTTTCAAAAGACTCTTCTTCTCTTTAAATGGGTTATGAGGTGAAACCACAAACCAAACCTGGTCTAAATCTGTAAATTGTGCCATGTAGCCGGCAATTGCCATGTGGCCGTTGTGAATCGGATTGAAGGAGCCGAAAAACAAACCAATTTTCATGATTCTCCTTCTTGCAGGAATTCTTTAACAATCCGAATGGCTTCCGGTAAAGTATCTTCCAGCTTGTCGTTTATTAATATTTTGTCAGCATGCACGGAATATTCCATTTCTCTCTCCGCTTTTTTGACCCTCATTTCAAAACTCTTTTCGTTTTCGGTCGCCCGGTTTCGAAGCCTTTCGGTGAGCACAGCCAAAGACGGAGGCATTACAAAAACCAACATAGCCTGTTGCAGAAAATGCCTTTTAATATTTAGGCCACCTTCCACATCAACATCAAAAATCACATTATTTCCCCTGTTCCAGATTCTGTCAATCTCCGATCTTAAAGTGCCGTAAAAGGTTCCCGGATAGACTTCTTCCCATTCCAGAAATTCCTGAGCAGCGATTTTTTGAAGAAATTCATCCGTTTCGATGAAATAATAATCTACTCCGTTTACTTCGTTGGGTCTTTTCTGTCGGTTGGTTGCAGAGACAGAAAATTCAATTCCCGGAATATTTTCAATAATATGTCTTACGATTGTGGTTTTGCCTGCACCGCTTGGTGCACAAACTATAATCAATTTACCGTTCACAGCACATTATTGAGTTGTTCCTTAATCTTCTCAAGTTCATCCTTCATAAGAACGACTATTTTCTGCATTCCTGCATGATTCGACTTACTACCAATAGTATTAATCTCTCTTCCCATTTCCTGCGTAATAAATCCAAGTTTTCTTCCCTGTGAGGCCTTATCGGCCGAAGTCTCCCTGAAATACTGGCAATGCGCTGCAAGTCGTTGCTTCTCCTCCGAAATGTCGAGTTTTTCGAGGTAATAAATCATTTCCTCTTCAAATCTGGAAGCAGAACCCGCATCCTGCCTGAGAAATTCTTCAATTCTGGAAGTAATTCTGGTTCGAATGGATTGCATCCGGTCTTCTTCAAATTCCGAAACCTTTATTAAGTGATTTTCGATCGCGCCAACTCTGTCCAGTAATTCGGCTTCCAGACCGGCACCCTCTTTTTTTCTGAATTCATCTGCGGAGTCCAGCGCTTCAGAAAGCATTTTTCTGATTAAACCCCATTCGGTTTCATCAATTCTGGATTCCTGTTCAACCAACGAATCCGGTAATTTCATGATTTCCGAAAATAGAATATCGTTACTAATTTGTAGCGATTCCTTTAATTGTTTTAGTTTCTCAAACTGCGTTTGGACAATTTCAGTATTGACCTCCGAGGATGCTCTGTCACCACTATTCTTCAGCTGAATCATCATGTCGATTTTACCACGCTCCAGTTTAGTTGCCAGTAAGCTTCTTATTTCTGCTTCCTGTTCCCTTAAGAATGACGGAATTCTTACGTTAACATCCAGTTGCTTACTGTTGAGAGCCCGAATATCAACCGAAAATGTTCCTCTGTCCAGCACTGCCTGAGCTTTGCCAAAACCTGTCATCGATTTAATCATTGCGGCTAAATTAACAAATATATCATGCATTAATTGCCATGTTTTATCTTTACAGCTATGGATGAATTATTTAACCACTTAGTGCCGTTATTGGGGAAAGAATTGACAGAACAATTAATTGAAAAATCTAAATTGTTGACTATTGAGCCTGAAGTCGAGATATTGCGCAACGGACAGTATATCAAGGTTATCCCAATTATATTGTCCGGGTTGGTAAAAGTTGTTTTACCTGTTGATGATAAAGAATTACTACTTTATTATATAAAACCGAATGAAAGTTGTGTACTTACATTGAGTGCAGGGCTTTCAGAACTGCCTAGCAGCATTATCGCTAAAACGGAGTTGCCAACTCAATTGATTGCGGTTCCTGTTGAACAATTAAAAATGTTAATACAGGATTATCCTGTTTTGAACAGACTTTTTTACGAACAATACAACACCCGATACAACGAACTTGTGGATACGATAAAGCATCTTGTGTTTGATACGCTTGATACTCGGCTATTGGATTATTTGCGGGAAAAAGCCAAAGCCACCGGATCAGGATCAGTGAAGATATCCCACCGGCAGGTGGCCGAAGAACTGGGCACATCCCGTGAAGTAATTTCCAGAGTAATTAAAAAGCTTGAGAAATCCGGAGTTGTTGAACAACATTCCGGCATAATTTCCCTGCGGTGACATTGGTCACTGCTTGGCAGTTTTCCCAGGTTTACTTTTGCTCAAACAAATTGAAATGAAGGTTCTCAGGTTCGTACTCGTTTGCGTTATTTGTATCAGCATCATTTCTTTAATAGTAATTTTAATTCAAACAATTTAATACAGAAATTTATGAAAGCTAACGTTGGAAACATTGACAAAGCAGTAAGGATTGTACTGGCGATTGTTTTTGCGGCTCTTTATTTTACCGGAACTGTTACCGGAACTGTGGGTATTATTTTGCTGGTGCTCGGAGGGGTTTTTGTAGCAACTTCCTTAATCAGCTTTTGCCCGCTTTATGCAATTTTTGGCATGTCAACCTGTCCGGTAAAAAAATAAAACCTGATTAGATTAAACAATTCTTAGCAGTTGCAGTTTAATATCTAAACATTTGCAAATGAAATCCCTCCTT